>CALCCH010000153.1 GCA_937899855.1 uncultured Saprospirales bacterium
GATGGCGCGCCTGAGCAAATAGCACATGATGACGGCGCGCCTGATGGCAAACAGGAGGAGGAGGAAAAACTAATTGACCACCAGCCAGATGCTGGAGCGCATGTCCAGCTGGCGCATGATGACGGCGAGCCAGAAGGCGGGAAAGCACTGGATCTCCATCCGTACCATATACCGCGACATCCGCACGCTCGAACAATCGGGAATTCCCATCGTGGTAGAGGAGGGGCGGGCCTACCGGCTGCTCGAAGGCTACCAACTTCCCCCCGTCATGTTTACCGAGGCCGAAGCCAATGCCCTGGTGACGGTAGAATTGCTATTGGGTAAGCGTCTTGACTCCTCACTTACCGAGCACTACACCACTGCCCTCACCAAGATCCGGTCCATCCTCCGCTCCGGACAAAAAGCCAAAACCGAACTCCTAATGGAGCGCCTGCAGATTCGCTCCTACGACGAGGATGCGGTCAAGCGTTCCCACTTGATGGCGCTCCAGTCCGCCATTACCGATTTCCAAGTCGTGGATCTGTCCTACCAGTCGGTTCGCGGGGTGCACAGTCGTCGTCGGGTGGAGCCTTTTGCCCTCTACCGAACCCAACTGCACTGGATCATGATTGCCTACTGTCGGGTGCGCCAGGATTTTCGCTCCTTTCGCCTCACGGGAATCCAGGAGTTGCGCCCAACGGGACAGCAGTTTGATCCCCATTCCCTGACCCTGGCGGATTATCTGCGGCAAGCGCGGGAAAATTCGCGGTGGACCCCTGCCACTCCGTTGTCAGTGGGGGGGCTTAATTTGCGGGCCAATCAAAATCATCAAATTTTTTGTGCCATGCAAACAGTAAGTATTGAATCATTCTACGTGGTCGGCATCGCCGTGCGGACCAAGAAGGCCAACGGACAAGCCGAACGCGATATTCCGGCGCTGTGGGAGCGCTTTTTACGGGAGGGGGTAGCCGATCGGATTACCGACAAGCTGGATCCGACGGTGTACGCGGTGTACACGGATTACGAAGGAGACCACACCCAGGATTACACTTTTCTGATCGGCTGTCGGGTGGTGGATTTGGAAGGTGTACCGGAAGGGATGACGGGTCGTGCCATTCCGGGTGGCAATTTTTGCCATTACCTGGCCAAGGGCAATCTCCAGGCGGGGGTCGTCCAGCAGGTGTGGGAAACGATTTGGCAATCGGAACTTTCGCGCAGTTATCGAGCGGATTTTGAGGTCTACGGGGTCAAAGCCCTCCAACCTACGGATGCCGAGGTCAACGTGATGGTGGGCGTGGCCGATTAATCGCTAGGGGGCCAAGCGTTCCAAAAACCACTGGCGCTCCGTCAGCACGGCTTCGGCTTGTACTTGCTGGCGGAGCGCTTTGATTTCGGCGCGGTCGAAAAATTGGAGGGCGAGCAGTTTACGGGTGTAGCTAATGATGTTGAGGTAATTGGTCTTGTGGTATCCGAGAACGCGTTTGCGGTTCAGGTATTTTTGAAAGGCCTCCAGGTGGGAATAGAGCGATTCAAAGGCCTCGATTTCGTAGTATATTTTGAGTAGAAGCGTCTTGGCGGCCAGGTTGAGTAGGGGGTCGCGGTAGTTGGATTTTTGCAAAAGCAAAAGCGCCCCGTCGTAATCCTGGCGGCTGTAGGCCAGTCGGGCGCGGTTAAAGCTGTAAGAACTCTCGCGGTATTTTTTCTCCACCTTTCCCTTGTATTCGTCAATAAATTGTTTGGTCCAGTCGTGCTGGCCCGTTGCCAAACTGGTCCCGACGACATTGTGGTAGGTAAAACGCGATAGTACGCCCTCCGAAAGGAGCGAGCCATCCTTGAGGCCTTGTTGGTAGAGCTCCAGCAATTCGTCGAGGAAGGTGGACTTGCCCCCGTTGGCCTGTCGCACGCAGTAATTGATGGCCAGCAGGTAGAGGTCGCGAACTTCGGTCGCTGAAAACTGGGCGGCGGATTGGAAGAGGATGTGTTTGAATTCTCGGAAATAGGTGACTTCCTCGGGGGTCCGCAACATCTGGAAGCAGTAGTAATAGACTGCAATGCAGGGAACCTCCAGGTAATCCGAACCCTCGATTTGTTGGAGGAGCTCCGGTAGGAGGCTGACCCGCATCGGATCGACTTGGTAAATGGAGTGGTAGGTGCTCCGAAGGCAGGCGTGGCGGAGTTTGGTCGACAGGTAGCTCCAGTCGATGCTGTGGGTCAGTTCGGTGAGGTGGATGGGTTGGGTGGGGTGTTCGTTGGTGTGTACGTGGGATTGTTCCAGCAGCCAGTCGTACTGAAAATCGTAATAATTGGCATTGCGCAGGGTTTGTCGGTCCATCCGCTGGCGCAGTTGATTCATTTGTTGTTTGAATTCGCGTTGTAGGCCCCGTTTGCGGAAGCTGCGGGCCAGGCTGAGGGGGCGCCGCCAGGTCTCTAGCTTCCATTCCTCCTGCTGGAGAAAGGTGGTGACCAAGCGGTAGAGGTAGCTCATCAGGAGGTCCAGACCCTGGAGGTCAAAGGCTTGTTGGGGGAACAGCAGGTGGTAGACGGTTTTCTTGTCGGGAACGTCGGCCTCGGCCGGTAAAAAGGGCAGGAGGGCATGAAAAAGCTGTTGGACATCTTGGCGCTGATTGAAATAGGGGGAGGCCAGAAACTGCTCCAGTCGGCGCAATTCCTTGCTATTGAGTTGTTGGAGGACCCGAATGAGCTTACTATTTTTCAATTTTTTTGCTGAATTTTAAATTTTTATTCTAGGAATTGCAAGTGGAAATGCAGTAAATAAATAGTTTCTATCGTGTTAAACGTATTTACGCTCTAGGAATTGCAAAAAATGTTCTTGGAAGAGCAGCCGCTGGGTCCCACCTTTGTAAGGACAATTCACGCTTTGCCGTTGAACATGAACATATAAAAACTAGACGCATGAAAAGCTTTACCTTACGATTTCTATCCCAATGCTACTTTTTAGCCCTACTCCTTACCCTGATGGGGCTACCCCACCTCCTCACCGCACAGTGTTCGCCCGATACTACCCCACCGATTTGCATCGCCCCGTCCGATACCAGTCTGAGCTGTCGCGACTTTGAGCAACTGGGCATTGTCAATCCTGGCGATGATGCGGTTCTGAGCGTATATTTTGGGAGTCCCACCATTTCTGATAACTGCCCCGGAGTACTCAGCTCGGTAGCTGTACAGCTCCCCCAGTGGAACTGTGGCAGTGGCCAGATCGAAAGACGGTTTTTGGCCATGGATCAGGCCGGACAGATCAGTCGAGATACCCAAATCATCAGTATCCAGGCGGATTCCAGTTTTACCCTCTCCCTACCCGCTTATGCCGAGGTGGGAGATCCTCTGGTGGATTCGATGCAGATAGCAAGAGCGTCGTGTAAGGAAATAGTGATGAACTAGGTAGAAGCCGTATAATATTAAAACAGAGGTGGGGGGGGG
>CALCCH010000154.1 GCA_937899855.1 uncultured Saprospirales bacterium
CCCATTCTCATGGGTTTGGCCCAGGAAGCTTTTTTCTCGTACACGATAAAGAAACGATCTACACTCGGAGTGGGGAAGGTATGAACCTTGTGGAGCTTGGTGACTTCTTCGGCACCCGTGACCTTACTTTCGTGGATCGCCAAGAGCGAGGAGTAAATCGACTCCACCAAACCTTCGGAAGCGTCGACGTCGAGCGCGTGAAAATTTTTGTTTTCTGCGTTCAGCCGCAGGGCCAAACGAACGGCATCTTTGTAATACTTTTTCTGAACGTACTTGGAAATGGGTGCCACCGCTTCCATCGGCTGCTCCCCACCCAAAAGGCTCGTGGCGCTGGCCATTGGGGCCAGTCCGCAAAGGATCATTAAAACGAGGGTAAAGATTGGATTGTAGATGTTTCTCATGTTCATGGGTAACTGGTTTTCCTGTTGAATACCCTTACAAGTTAGAGAAACCGCCCTCCCAGAAAACCGGGCCGCTGGGACTTTTGTGACGCTAAAAACGTTGGGAAAATTAGACTTTGGTGTGATGCGTGGGGCCGACGGGCCCCGAGAAATCGGGAAAGTTGTAGATTTTTGTGTCCTTATTTGTTGTTGGATTTCCGGGGAGTTTTTGTATTCAACTGCCATCCAATGTCGACTATAAAGAAAAGACCTTGCCAAAAATGAAAAGGGATAGCGTTTTGGAGCGCTATCCCTTTAAAATCGAGTATTATTTTTTTTCGTATTGGCTCTAGGAGTGATACTTACCCCCATTAGATGGGTCGCTCCAGTCCGTTTTACGGGGCAAAATTAATTTTTACCCCACTGTCGGGGCGAGCACAAATCCGGTGCGCCCCCTATTCCGCAGGTTCGATACGCGCATCCAAAGGGGGGCGGTCATCGCGACGGAACAGCCGGCTCAGGGCCAACTTAATGCGGTAGATCTACCAGTACATCACCGGTACTACCACCAAAGTCAAGAAAGGGGCGTAGGTCAAGCCGCAAATCACCGTCCAGGCCATGGGGCCCCAGAAGGCGGTATTGTCTCCTCCGAGTACGTAGTTGGGGTCCAGGTCAGTAATGATGGTAAAAAAGTTGATGTTCAGACCGATGGCCAGGGGAACCAGCCCGAGTACCGTGGTGATGGCGGTGAGCAGTACCGGTCGCAAACGGGTACCCCCAGCTTCGACGATGGCCGTCTTGGCATCCGCCAAGGGGAAATCACTCATCCGGCTGACGCCCATCTCGTCCATCTTGCGTTTGAGCAGCAGGTTGATGTAGTCGATCAGTACGATGGCGTTGTTGACCACGATCCCGGCCAACGAGATGACCCCAATCCCCGTCGAGATCAGGGCGATGTTGCGCCCGGTAAAGTAGTAACCCAAAAAGACTCCGATGGTACTAAAGACCACCGACAGGATAATGATGAAGGGCGAGCTGATCGAATTGAACTGGGCCACCAGAATGAGGAAGATGCTAAAGATCACCACCAGGAAGGCCCCGAGTAGGAAAGCGGTATCCTCAGCTTGTTGCTGCTGCTCACCAGTAAATTCGTAGAAGTAACACCGCGGCTTGGGTTTCTCCGGCATGATATCCTGTTGTTCCGCCACGATCTCGTTGGCGTTGTAATCGGCCAGGACGTTGGAATAAATCGTGATGACCCGGTCGAGGTTTTTTCGTTTGATCGAACTGTAGGTAGAGGTATACTTAACGCTAGCCACCGCCGAGATGGGGACCTGTACAATCCGACCGTTGGAGGGATTCTGGAAAGTCACCTTTTGGTTGAGCAAATTATCGACGTCGTAGCGGTAGCGTTCCTGCAAGCGCACGTAAATGTCGTATTCGTCCTCCCCCTGTTTGAATTTCGAGACTTCTTTACCGTAAACGGCCGTCCGAATGGCATCGGCAATGGAGAAGGTAGAAATGCCAAGGCGGCGGGCGGCAGCACGGTCGATGTTGATGACAAACTCGGGTTTACCGATTTTTACATCCGCCAGCAATTCCTCGATACCGGGAATGTTTTTACTGTTGAGGTGGGCAATGACGTCTTCGGACAGAACGGCCAATTGGTCCGCATCCTCGCCCCGCAACTCGATGTTGATCGGCTTACCCGTCGGAGGGCCATCGGCATTTTTGTCCACCGCAATCGACACCCCGGGATAGCCCTTGGCCGCTTCGCGAATCTTATCCATCACCTCAAAGGTCGACACGCCGTTGCGCTTTTCGTAGGCGACGAAGGAGACCGTCAGACGGGCCTTATTGGGCGAAGCGCCGGGTTCGGGAGGGCTGTTGGGATCGGAAGTGTTTTCCCCAATCTGCGACAGTACTTCCTCCACAATGCCATCGTAGGGTTCCACCACCTTGGCAATCTTGCGCTCCAGGTCCTTCATGATCTCATCGGTGGCACTGATGTCCTTGCCCAGCGGCAGGTCCACAAAAGCGTTGACGTAGACGGGATCGGCCGAGGGGAAAAACTCCACCTTGGGCGGATTGCTACTCAGCAGCCCAAAGGCTACGATCAGCAGCACGAAAGTACCCAGGAACACCCCGATGGGAACGTAGCGATAAAGCGCCGCCCGGATAAAGCGGTCGTAAAAGCGTTCGAGTACGGGCAGTCCCCGGTTTTGAAAGTAGAAGGAGGCGGGCCGCAGTAGGAAGAAATTGACGAGCGTAACCCCCAGGACGATCCCGAAGAGGTTGCGAATCCAGTACACCTGTCCCAGGTGCCCCATCACGGCGATCATGGCCATGAGGGCGGAGCCCAGCAGCACGTTGCGACGTTTGCGGCTCCGCACCGACTGATCGTCGGCCCGTTCGTCGACCCGCATCAATTGGGAAGTCAGAACGGGATTGATGACCAGGGCCACAAAGAGCGAGGAGGTCAGGACGATGATCAGGGTGATCGGCAGGTATTTCATAAACTCTCCGACGATACCGGGCCAGAAGGCCAGGGGAACGAAGGCGGCCAGGGTGGTGGCCGTGGAAGCGATGATCGGGATCGCTACTTCCCCCGCGCCGTATTTGGCAGCGTCCATCCCGGAATACCCATTTTGCATGTAGCGGTAGATGTTTTCCACCACCACAATCCCGTTGTCCACCAGCAGGCCGAGCGCCAGGATGAGGGCAAAGAGGACCACGATGTTCATGGTCGTCCCGGTGAGGTAGAGGATCATGATTCCCATCAGCATGGACAGCGGGATGGCTACCCCGACAAACATGGCGTTGCGCGAGCCGAGGAAAAACAGCAGGACCAACACCACGAGGATCACCCCGGAGATGATGCTGTTTTCCAGACTGCTTACCTGATTACGGGTATTGATCGACTGGTCGTTGAAGATGCTGACCTTGACGTCCTCGGGCAGGAAACTTTTCTGCGCCTCGGCCAGGGTCACCTTGATCTTATCCGAAGCGTTGAGGAGGTTTTCCCCCTTCCGTTTGATGACGTCCAGCGAGATGACCGGAAAGCCCCCCGAGCGCGCGATACTGCGTCGTTCTTTGTAGCCAAAGGTCACATCGGCGATGTCGCGCAAAAAGATCGGCGACTGGTTCTCGCTTTTGACGATCATGTTTTCCATCTCGCGGACCGTTTCAAATTCACCGACCACGCGAATGGCCCGCCGGAAGTCGTCGTTGACCAACTCCCCGCCCGACATGTTCATGTTTTCCGAACGGATGGCATTTTCGATGTCGGTAAAATTGATCCGCATACTTTCCATCTTGAGCAGGTCGACATCGACCTTTACCTCGCGTTCTACATCCCCCTTGATGTCCACCTCGTTGATTTCGTCGATCTCTTCGATCTCGTCGCGGAGGTCTTCGGCGTACTGTACCAATTCGTCGAGCTTGTAATCCCCACTGAGGTTGACGGTGAGGATGGGGATGTCGGAAAAGTTGATGTCCTGAACGATGGGATCGGTGGGCAGGTCATCCGGCAGATCACTTTGGGCCTTGTCCACGCCATCCTTCACCTTACGCAGTACATCCTCGATGTCCAATTCGGTGCCGAATTCGACGGTGATGCTGGAAAAGTCCTGAACGGAAGTGGAGCGGATGTCCTTGATGCCGTTGATGGATTGCAATTCTTTCTCAATGGGGCGGGTCACCAGGTTTTCGATGTCCTTGGCCGAGTTACCGGGGTAAGGCGTATTGACGAAAACCGTGGGGAAGGAGGCCTCCGGGAATTGCTCCTTGGGCATGCTGTTGTAAGAGCGAATGCCGAATAGCAGGATCATGAGGGTGAGAATGATCACACTCGTCCCGTTGTCGACGGCAAAGGAGGTGAGCCCAAACTCCCGCAGATTCTGTTTGATTTTATCGATCAGCTTATCCATTATTTTGAGTTATGTTGCTGGTGTTATCTACTTTGATTAATTCGTCTTCACTCAGGCCACGCGCCCCTTCCACGATGAGGCTTTCGCCCCCCTTCAGTCCTTCCGAGATGATGACCTCCCCTTCGTAGCTTTCGCCCGTCTCGATGTACACTTTCTGCGCGTAGGCACCCTCCGCTCCATCCGAATGGACGTAGACAAAGTTTTTGCCACCCACCTCCTGCTGGACCGTTTCGAGCGGTACGACCACGGCGTTCTTCTTTTCGTAATCCACGAGGTACATATTGGCCAGCAGATTGGGCTTGAGCAATTTACGCTTGTTGTTCAATTCCACCTCCACGGCAAAAGTTCGGTTCTCGGGATTGATCGTACTCCCGACCAAACTCACGCGGCCCTGGTACTCTTCCTCCAAAGCGGGTACCACGATGCGGACCCGATCCCCCCGACCGACCACTTTGAGGTAGACCTCGGGGACGTTGGCCACTACTTTGACCTTGCTTGTATTCAAAATCTGTACGATGGGCGCGCCGGGCGCAGCCAGTTCCCCCGCCTTGAGAAAGACCCGATCGACGACGCCACCAATGGGGGCGTATACCTTGGCCTTGGTCAACTGATAACGCACCGTCTCCAGGCTTTTTTCGAGGCGCTCCTTGCTGTTTTTGGCTTGCAGGTACTGGATTTCCGAACCGATGTTTTGTTTCCACAAGCGTTCCTGACGTTGGAAAACTTCATCCGCCAATTCGAGGCTGGTTTCCAACTCGGCGATTTGCTTGTTGACCGCTTCCAGGTCGACGGTGGCGATCAGGGCACCTTTGGAGACGTATTTCCCTTCCTTGGGCAATACGCTGAGCAAACGCCCTCCCGTCTCGCTCGTGGCGAATACCACATCGTCGGAGGTGATGGAACTCTGAATCTCGATAAAACGCTTGAAGTCCTTGACGGGTACCGAATTGGTCGTCACCAGCTTACGCGGCTTCTCCAGCTTGGGCTCCAGACTTGCGATTTCGGCCAGCAGGGTATCAATCTCTTGATTGAGGGTCTTGATGGCGGCCTTTTTCTCTTTCAGCAGGGTCTTCTTACCGGCCAAATCTTCGGGCCAGGCTTCGCTCGTGGGTTGAGCACAACTGACGATGAGTAGCAGCGCGAGCAGTACCGGGGTAAACGTTTGGATGATTTTTCTCATTATTTAATGTTTTGGCTGATTTTCGATATTGGAGGTTCAAAAAATTATTTGCCCAGGGCTTTGTCGAGGGCGATCTTGGCCAGCAGTAGCTCGTAGATCGCCTGAATGTGACTTTGCTGGGTGCTGAAGAGGCTTTGCTCGGCCTGTACCAATTCGAGGCTGGAGCCCACGCCTTCCCGGTATTTGATTTGGGTGGTGTTGTAAATTTTTTCCGCCAGGTTCAGGTTCCGACGCTCGTCATCGACCCGACTCTGGGCGCTGCTGTAGCTGGTGCGCGCGTTGGCCACTTCGAGCTCGATGGCCCGTTCCAGATCGGAGCGCTGGTTCTGAAGCTTGGTCAGCTCCAGCTTGGCCCGGTTGACCTTGGCCCGTTTTTCAAAGCCGTCAAAGATCGGAACTTGTAATTGGAAGCCCACGATAAAGCTGGGGATAAAGAAGGGATCGTCAAACAGGTTGTCGCCCTGTACCGAACTCCGATAGTTGGCAAAGGCCGCCAGGGAGGGGAGGTAGCCCGCCCTGTTGAGATCGATATTGAGCTGGCTCAATTGCTCGCCCACTCCGAGTACCTGGTATTCGGGACGGCTGCCGTAGTCGACCTCGGCGGTCAGCTCCTCGGCCGTGGCGGGAACGAGTAATTGCTCGATTTCATCGGAGGCTACTACTTCGCGATCCAGTGGGTAGCCCATCTGAAACTTGAGTACGTTGTAGACGAGTTGGGCTTCGCGATCGAGGTTGTTGATGCTGGTTTCCAGATTGGCCTTGCTCAGCTCCAAGCGGTCCACATCCAGTTGTTCGACAAAGCCTTCGCGGTAGAGGGCCTTGGTCTCGGTGAGGAGTTTGTCGATGGTACCCAGGTTGCGGACCAGGGTATTGCGGGTTTGCTGGATGATCAGGGCGGGCAGGTAAGCATCGCGGACTGCGTTGGTCACTTCTTGGCGTTTGGCGATCAGCTCCCGGTCGACGTACTGGCGGTAAGCCTTGGCGGCGCGGAGGCCTACGAAGTAGCTACCATCAAAGACGAGGGTGGTGAGGCTGAGGCCC
>CALCCH010000155.1 GCA_937899855.1 uncultured Saprospirales bacterium
CCGGTAGCCCCAACGATCCCATCGCCTTCCTCAACTTTGGCGATGCCCAAAACGTACTTAAATCCAAGTGGTCGCGCGTGATTCGGTAGGCCTATTCCACCGAGCCCCACATCAATTTTATCCTCCACGCCGGCGACCTCGTCAACCGCTCCTTCAACGATCGCGAATGGGGCGAGTGGTTTTACGCCGCCGGCTGGATCAATGGCATGGTGCCCACCATGGCCACCCCCGGCAACCACGAGTACGATCCGCGTACCCTGGGGCAAGCCCTCGACGGTGAAAAAGTTCTGAGCCGCTACTGGCCCTACATCTTCGAATTCCCCCGCAATGGCCCCAAAGGTCCTGAAGAATTACAGGAGACCGTCTACTACGTCGACTACCAAGACCTGCGCATCATCAGCCTCAATTCCGCCGCCGCCATTTACCATCCCGAGGCCATCGAGCCCCAGTTGAAATGGTTGGAAGAGGTGCTTCAAAACAATCCCCAAAAGTGGACCATCGTCACCCACCACCATCCGCTCTACGCCGCCCGGATGGGACGGGACAATAGTCAGATTCGCGAGGCGCTCCAACCCCTCTACGAAAAGTACGGCGTCGACTTGGTGCTCCAGGGACACGATCATACCTACGGCCGGGGCAGCAACAAAAATTACGGCGCGCGTTACGCCGGGGACCAAGGGCCCATCTACGTCGTGTCGGTCAGTGGGCCCAAGATGTACAACAGCAGCTTTGGCGAGTGGGTCGACCGGACCGCTTCCAATACCCAACTGTACCAGTTGATTCGCATCGATGGGGATCGACTACGCTACGAGGCCTTTACCGCCGTGGGGCAGCTTTACGATGCCTTCGCCATTCAAAAGGATGCGGCGGGGAATAATATTTTTACCGACCAGGCTCCCGAGGACGTCCAGGAAATCATCACCGTTCCCAAGAGTCAGGCGAAAAAGGAAAAGTGGAGCGACGAGGATTTTGAGGACTACCAACGGCGTTATCAAGAGTACGTCAAACGAAAAAAAGGATTTTAATTTTACATCCCCCTAAAAATGAAAAACCACTTCTTTTTACTCCTGTCGCTCTGCCTGCTGACGGGCTGCGTACAGTGTCCTTCCGGCTCGAGGCAGAGCCCCGGAGGTGGGACCATTACCGAATTCCAGCTCGCCAATAAGAGGGCGCGCATGCTCATGCCACCCGGGATCGATATCAATATTGTGGATCCAGTAGGCTACCGTTCCAAACTCAAATTTGTACCCACCGAGCTGGCTTCATCGGAAGACCTGCTCCTGGAAACCGTTGCCCTCGACAGCGGGACCGTCCACCAGTACATCGAAATTGCACCCTACGACCAAAAGGCGATGACTCCCGCTATCTTGGCCACCGAAGAGGGCGACATCCAGGGTTTCACCAGCAAAATTCGGGTGGAGGATCCACCGCCCAACCTATACGCTTTCTACTCGGACCAACGGGGAAATTTTGCCTGGTTGATCCCGACCGATGTCTCGCCCCCCGATGCCGTAGCGACTACCTTGCAGTTTACCATCCCCTTTACCGAAGCCATCGAAGACGTCGATAATGTCTTCGAGATCAATCTCAACGAGGAGGTAGCGTCCACCCTCCGCCTGGTGAGTTTTCCCAACGTAGAGCCCCCCGAAAGAAAATTTATTGGGCTGCTCAACCGCTACCGCATCAAGCAGATTCTTCCCGATGGCAATGGGGGTTGGGGCTACAATACCGATTTTGAGCCCGATACCTTTGACTTTTCCCAACCGACCCTACTCCTGATCCACGGTACCAATGCCGGCCCCAACATCGCCTTTGGCGAACTGCTGCGGCGACACCTGGACCTCCTACGCGAAAAATACGACAACCGCATCTTTGCCTTTGTCCACCCTTCGGTCCGGAGGAAGGTCAAGCATAATGGTGATCGCTTGTACCAGGAAATCGGGGAGTGGGGCTTCGGTAGCCTGGACATCTTATCCCGGAGCCGGGGTTGCCTCGTGGCGCGCTACCTCCTGGAGAAAACGGCATTCAAAACCAAGAACAAAACCGAACGTCTGGTCCTGATCGCCGGACCTCACATCGGAACCCAAGGCGCATCAAGTGATGCCAACCGACAGCGTACCGTTAAGATCAATGGCCTACTCAAAAAGCTTCCGCCCAAATCCAAGCTCGACCTGCACGACAAAGGGCGGGACCTGGCCCTTGCCATCTTGCTGGACTGGGAAGAAAGTAGCGAGAAGGCGGGTCTGGAAATAGCTGAAGATCGCGAGCTCGTCATCCCAGGAGTCTTGGATATGGACACCAATAGTCACTTCCTTCAAGAGCTCAATTCGGCAGGGTCTAGTAGGCCCCCCGGTACCCAGTACTTTGCCCTGGCCCACACCATCAATCTGGATAGTACCATCTGGACCGACCCCCAGCTCCTCAAGCGAGCCGGGAAGGTCGCCGAGCGACTGGACGCTACTTTTGCCGACGTACCCAGCGACGGGATCAACCCCATTTCCGGTTCATTTGGCCGCTACTGGGGCGACGATAGCTTGGCCCCTCAAATCCCCATGGATTGTACCTACGAACTCCAAGCGTCACCCCGGGCCCACCACATCAACTATATGTACATCGAAGAAATGCGCCGGGCCATTCTTCACTACTTACTGGACGACTCAGCAGATTGTCTGTAGCGCTGGACCAGAACCCTCCACAAGTCACAGCCCCAAGCCTCCCGTAGGAGACTTGGGGCTTACTATTGAATGGCTTGTTTAAGCCCGCAACTTAGTTGCAGGGAAATACGCCAAACAGCGCAGTCTGTCCACCACCCGAGTAGTACAGGGCCCGGACGAGGCAGGAACCGCAATTGGGGTAAGCGTTGGCGCAATCGCTTTCCTGAATGTATACCTCGTCGAAGGTATCACAGGAAAAGGCCGAAGCCCACAGGTTGGTATTGCCATTGCTACTGGCGTAGGCAAAGCTGTTGCTGGAAGCGGAGTTGTAACCACCGGGAATCGAGAAGGCCTCGGCGAAGAAAGTTTCTTCACAGAAGAAGTTCGCACCAAAACTGGCCGTTCCCTGGTTCGACAAAATCTCTCCCAATTGTTGACGGAAAATTTTTCGGACCTTGGCATCCGCAAAGTACCGGGCCAAGTTTTTCTCCGACTTACCCAAGGTCAGTTCCAGCGCTTGCTCGAACTCTTCGACGGACAGGTGGACCTTAACGGAATTATCCACCGCATCGATGTTTTCCAAAATCAATTGGTCAAATTCGTCGTTCTCGTTTTGCGCAGCTACCTGAGCATCGTGATCGATCTGCTCTACCACGGGGGCGGAGCTGACTTCGTAGCGCTCGTCGGTACAAGCATACAAAAACAATAGGCATAGCAAGGGTAGTAGAACAAACCCATTTTTAAGGTTTTTCATAATAAAAGCTTTGAGGTGAAAAAATAATTAACAACTTATGGGGACCAAACCCACATTTGGCTACGCATTGTCGCCAACAATGAAATATCAACCACTCAATGCATCAAGTGAAAGGACTACCAACGTCCTACTGAGACTGCACGGGCAGCCCCAGAGACACCGTGGCAGGCAGGTCCCAACTGGGAAAATTTGTAGTTGAATTTTAATCCACTAAAATTAAACGTGAAGAGGGCCACCGCTAATTCCGGTAGCAACAGTTGGTGAAGATTTGATTGGGAAAACTTACTCGGTAATCAATGGCAGACAAGAGCCGAGTGCTGTCGATAAATAGTTTTAGTATCACAAGTATATTGCTAATTTTTACAATGTGCAATCATATTGTTTATTTTCTCGAAAAATTATTTCCGATTCCACCGCGGGCCCGAAGGTAAGAACAAACCCTGGTGGAACGCGGGCAGTTTTAGGTACTGGCGGGGATTGACCAATTGTGGACAGCGCGTTTGGGGCAAGAGCTGTAGCTCGTAAATTTCTTCAAACCCGTACAACTGGGCTTCGGCAAATTGCTCCAGGGCCAGGATCCCCACCAAGCGATGAGAAGGCCGGTGGACGAGAGCCAATTGGGCTCCTGTGGTTTGACGCCCCTGGAGGAGATTGGAATCGCGCAACTGGGAAATGCCAATCAGCAGGTATTCCCCCAGTCGCACTATTCCCCGAGGAAAACCGGGTAGGGTCAACAAAACCTCGCGTACCCCCGTCTGCCGGTCGATACGCAGTAGCTCCCCCGTACCGGACACCAGCACGTACAGCTCCCCTTCGTAAAGGCGGGGGCTGTGGGGATACGACAGCCCATCCACCAAACAGCGATCCGTAGCCAGGTCGATGACGACGCCATTGTGCCGGTCTTTCCGCCAGTGACCCCGAGCGGAGAAGGCCGTGACGTAGCGGGGTTCGCCCGCCTCCATCGCCATCCCATTGAGGTGGCAATAATCTTCCGGTTCGGCAGCTTCGACGAAGCTCGGCCGCCAACGGGGGCGAAAGCTGTATTCCGCATCGATGGTGCCGATACAGGAATAGGCCGTATTGATGCCCCACAATCCGGCGCGGCCAAAGTGCAGGTCGTGCATTTGGAGGTGGCCCGTGTAGTAGGTCAGGCGAGGAATCCAGTGGGTATCATTGTCCCCATTTGCCCGCCGCTCCTCCCTCCCTACTTCAAATCTACGGAGCAAGGTAACCTCTCCTCCGCTGGCAACGGCCAGCTGGTCCCCTTCGACGGCAATGCCCAAGCATTGGGGAAAAGTCCGACTGCCCAAATTCAGCCCACCTGCTCCATCGGGATGAAGCCAATAGAGCCGGCCACCACCAATCGTAGAAAACAACAATGCGCATTGTTGGCGAGTCAGTAAATCTGCCAGTTGGGATACCGTGGCTCCAGGGGCCACGCTGGTGGAATGGGGGAGTGCTTGGGGACTGGTAATCATTGGTGGGACGATTGTGAACAATAAGGCTAGACCCCATCACGTAATGGATGGAGTCTAGCAGAAAAGTATTTACCTAAAAAAATTATTCTACTGCGGCAGCTTTCTTTTTGAGGGCGAAGGCATTGTTGGTGCCCACGTTGCAGGATTGGAATCCGTACGTAGAGTCCGGTGCAATCAACTGCCAGATAACGTGGTTCTCCGTGGGGGACAGTTTGTAGCTGTCAAAAAATTTGGTTTCGTTGGCCGTAACATTGGGGCCGTACTTGTTGCCGTCCGTTTGTCCCGCTTTGCCATTGATCGAATAGAACCAAAAGGCGTAACGGCCTTCACTGTTGTTGGGGTTTTGCTTGGTGGGGTCGTAGTCGTCGACGTACTGGGGATTGTTGAGGTCAACGGTGTAAGTGTTGCCATTGTAGGTAAAAGAACTCACGCTGTTGTTGCCATTGCTATCGGCGGTGTAAGCAAAATCAAAGGTTCCCGGATACATGCTCTTGGCAGCCTCCATGACCTCGTAGATCGTTGGACTGTCGCTGGACATACTGACCGAGAACGGCCCCACCGGAACGGCGTAGGCATTGCCAATATCGCTGTTCGTCTTGAGGTAGTACTCCCCGCCGGTGGTGTCGGGCAGGTAGATCTCCAGGGTGTACGTGTTGCTGTCCGTGGGGTCCGCTTCGCTGCGTACCAGCTCGGGCGCAACGTGGCCCAACATCTGCTGGTGATCCTGAAGCATCTTGGCGCCGACGTGGCGCAGCACGTTTTGCAGCAAGCGCAGCGAGCGGCGGTAGGAGGAGGGATCGCGCGTGATCGAGTAGCCGTTAAGTGCATTGTTACTCAAGTGGGTGACCACCCGCCGCATGACGGCACGTTCTGCCTTGGTGAGTCCCGCCTTCTCCGCGTTGGTAATCGGATCCGCCAGAAAATGGTGGAGGGCATCGTCATTACTCATCAGGTGACCGATGTAGTTGAGCAATTGTGAATTTGAATTGGCCATAAATTTTTGGTTTGTGAAAGGTTATAAAATATTGGAGCAATAAGCTTTCGTTTCCCGACCCTCCCGATAAAGGAGGTCGCGATTAAGTACAATAGTACCCCTGCCGAACCCAGTAGTGGGTCCGGAGTTAAATTCGCAGTGGCTGGCCCGCTCAGTCGGACCTAGCCCAAAGGTGTTTTGATCAGCACCGCATCGGGGTCGATTACAACCGACCGCCTAGTGCTGTGATGAAGGGTTTGAAGAAGTGAAGGATTGGATTTTTTTGGGTTTATTCGTTGGTGTTAGTGGGTATTGCATGGTTTTTCTTTTTCGGGGTTTCCACAAATTACGAAAAACAAACATATGTTTACTCTATTTGTTCGTAAAATGTTATAAAAATTTGCCCGTACTCAAAACTGTGGGTTGCGCATGACCTTGACCAAGGCGGCCGCCACTAAAATCATCAGAAAGAGAATTGGAAAGCCGCCCAGGTTGGAAGCCATCTTAATTCCGTCGATCCCCGCAAAGTTGACCATCGTCCAAGCGACCGCTCCCACGGTAATCCCCCACACCACCTTGATCACGATCGAAGGCTCCGGGCTATCGGGCGAAATGCCCTGCGCCGACAAACCACTCATCGCCGACGTATTGGAATCCGAGGCGGTGACGAAGGATAAAAAAGTAATGCCCAAAAACAGGGTACTCATCAGACCAGAAAGGGGCAGTCGTTCGAACACCCCGTAGATGACATTTTCGGGACCGCCCTCCTGAAGGATTTGGTACATCGGGCTATCGGCAGCGGCGAAGATGTCGAGGTATAAAGTGGTGCCACCAAAAATGATCATCCACATCGCACCGAAAAGGGAAGGGTAAAAAAGGTTGAATTGAATGAACTCGCGGACGGTATAGCCCAGCGCCAAGCGACCCAGAAAAAGCGCCGTTACCGGCGTCCAGGCCAGCCAATTGGCCCAGTAAAAGATCGTCCAACTTTCCGACCAGTTGTCCTCGGGGGTCAAGCCAACGTAGAGGCTCTTTTGGAAAAAGTGTTGAAAAAAGTCCCCCAAGCCTTCCACTCCAATCTTGAGGACGAAAAGCGTAGGGCCAGTGACCAGTACGAAAATGGCCAGTAGAAAAAAAGCCTTGATGTTCCAATCCGAAAGGAGGCGGATGCCTTGGAGCAAGCCACTGGCCGCCGAGATTACGAAGACCGTCACGATGGCCAGCGTGATCATGCCCAGCAACAAGCCACTGCTTTCCCAACCCAACAAGCTTTCCAAGCCCCCTGCAATGGTGAGGATGCCCGCTCCCAGCGAAGCCGCCATCCCCGCCACCAAACTGTACAGACAAAAAGCATCGATAACCCGGCCCAGCGCCCCCTCGGTGTACTCCCCCAGGAGGGGATACAGCAGACTGCCCAGGCTAAAGGGCCGACGGTAGTTGTAGTACATCAGGGCAAAGAGCAAACCCGCCGTGGTGTAAATCCCGTAGGGGATGAGCGTCCAGTGCAAGAACATGGTCGACATCGAAAAGCGCATGGCATCGATGCTGTTGGGGGCAATGTTGAGCCCACTGGGCGGTTGGTGCAAATGGTAGAGGGGCTCGGCCGTCCCCCAGAAAAGGATGCCCACCGCAATGGTGGTACACAGGGTAATGGCAATCCAACTCCAGCGACTGAGTAGGGGCTGGGCCTCGGGGCCCCCGATCCGCACCTGGGCCAGGGGAGAGAAGTAAACGCTCAAACAGATGGCCAAAAAAGCCAGCGTACTCAAAGAGTACAACCAGCCAAAGCGATCGAGGAGGAAGCCGTTGAGGGCGGTGGCCTTGGTGGTAAATCCTTCCAGATCGTAGAGGCTGTAGGAGACCGAAAGGAGTAAAAACAAAAAGGGGGGCCAAAAAACGGAGTGTCGGAGCGTTTTCATTGCCCAAACTTAACCAATTCCCAGCACTACTGAACGCCTTCGCCCCATGTTTTTGGGAAGCGGCCCCTGCGCTCCGACCTTCGTTTTTCGTCAGGCCTCCGCTTCGAAAAGTAGGGCCTGGGCAAAATAGTCGTTCAGGGGTTGGATGGATAAATAGGCTCGCTCGACGGTGTCGATAAAGTCATCGGCCAGTACTTCGGCATCGCTCAGTTCGCAGATGCCGATCAGGCTTTTATAACGCAGTAAGTCCAGGTGCGGATGGTCCTTGGCGTAGCCCCGGGGGCTGCTTTTCAACTGGTGCGGGTCGGGCGCGAGGCCACCGTAGAAATCCTGGAAAGCCGCCGCCTCGACAATGGCTCTGAGTTGGTCGCCATCGTAGTCGATCGCCTCCCGTACTTTTTTCAAGCTGGCCGGATCCGGGCGGTAAACGCCTCCCCCAATTCGGCACTGGCCGGGCGAAACGGAAAGGTGATAATACGGCCCCTGCTTGGGAACCACGGAGATGCCAAAGGTAAAATAATCGCGATACAGCGGCAGGCTGGGGTTGAACCGGCGGTTGTTGTTGATCCGCATGATGGTATCCTTGGGCTGGTGGCCCCGGAAAGCGGGGATGCGGTCTTCGAGCCGATCGAAAATGGCTTGAATTTCTGCCAACCAGGTCGCTTTGGCAGTCTGGTAGTGGTGGCGGTTTTGGTCCATCCACTCCTTGGAATTGTTGTCGCGAAGGTCCTGCAAAAACGCAAACAGCTGACTCTTTCCCATTTCGTGCTAATTTTTAGTACTTTTATCAATTATTCGTAAGCGTGGATCATAAAAAATGAACCACAGTCAGCAAACAGCGTTTTAAAACAAAAGTTTAGCACCTTCCCCAAATTCAATTTACCCATGGAGCGCAAATCCACCACCAAGGCCCGCCGGGAACGCGAAAAGCTCATCCGCAAGCGCCACATCCTCGACTGTGCCGAGGCCGTCATGGAGCGGGAAGGTATTTTTGGCCTCAGTATGGATGCCGTGGCCAAAGAAGCCGAGCTGGCCAAGGGAACGCTCTACCTCTACTTTAAAAACAAAGAGGAAATCATTGCCCAACTCTCCACCAAAGCCCGCCAATTTCTCCTCAAAGCCTTCCACGAAGCGACCGCCAGCCAAAACGACCCCCTGCAAAAACTCGAAGCCCTCCTCTGGTCCGTTATCCGCTTCAAACAACAGCACCCCCTTTACAATGAGCTCGTCTCGCTCTTCGAGGGCCACCGCAACCACCCGGAAGATGGCGAATTGCTCCAATCCAGCATGAACATCACCGCTTTCGTGGTCTCCATCGTCGATCAAGCCAAAAATCAGGGCCACTTCCGCCCCGACCTCAACGCTACCGAATTCTCCTACATCCTCTGGGGCGCCACCATCGGTATCCTCCAACTCATCGAAAGCCGCCAGCAAGTCATCACCGACCACCTCCAGCAAGATACCGAACACCTCTTCGCCCACTACATCCAACTCATCCTCCGCGGCGCCCAAAAATAAGCGCTCAACAAGTACCCACATCTCCCAAATTTTCATTTTTTTGTACTTCTTTTAAACAAAAATGACTATCAGTCATTTATTGACTGTAATTTATTTCAAACCACCCACCGCGCATCCGAGAGTCGCCCCAATGGCCCTCACCGGAGCGGAGCCTGCGTGCCCGGCGGTATCTTAAACCACAGCGTCATGAAAAAAACCAGCGCCCTCCTGCGATGGGGGACTTTTGTGCTACTCACCCTCTGGGGAATGGCTTGTACCTCAACCGAAGAACCGCCCCCCACCGAAGCCACCCCCCGCACCGTCAGGACCAGGGCTCCCACCGCGGGGGCCCAATTGCCGCGCAGCCGT
>CALCCH010000156.1 GCA_937899855.1 uncultured Saprospirales bacterium
ATCGACTACGACGTCGACGATGGTGCTGGCGGGGGCATGAGTACGACATCGATGACGTGGACGACACCGTTGAGGGTCTGCAGGTCCGTGATCGTGATCTCGGCATCGTTGATAAAGACCCCGTCGCTGTTGATCTCAATCTCCGCGTTTTGTCCCAGTGCTGTGGTTACCATCATGCCATCGCTCAACTCATCCGCCAGGGTCTCTCCGGGCAGGGCGTGGTAGAGCAGAATCCGCGCGAGGTCTCCTTCGGGGTCCATCAACAGCTCGTTGAGGGCACCATCGGGCAAATCATCAAAGGCATCATCCGTGGGAGCGAATACCGTAAAATCAGCGTCAAAGCTTTGTAGAACTCCGGCCAAGTTGGCCTCATCAACGGCGGTTTCGAGGGTGTTGTGTACCGCGCTGCTAGCGACGACATCGTATACCGTGAGGCTACTGGGTAGGATTACGGCATCCACGACGTGGATAATACCGTTGTAGGTGACGACATCGGTGATGGTCACCCGTGCGTCATTGATGAATACGCCATCCGCATTGATCGCTACCGAAACTTCGGGACCAAAGAGCGTAGCGAGCTCATCCCCACTTTCCAGATCCTGGGCAAACAATTCCTCACCGATTACGTGGTACAGCAGCAGCCGCGCTAGGGGACCTTCGGGGTTGGCCAAGAGGTCATTGAGAATTTCTTCGGGTACATCGCCAAAAGCATCATCCGTGGGGGCAAAAACAGTAAAGGGACCGTCGCCTTCCAGGGCGCCCTTCAGACCAGCCAAGTCGATGGCCTGCTCCAGCGTCGTGTGATCCTCACTCTCCGCAATAAACTGCGCCACCGTGGTAGCGGGCTCCAGTACGGCATCGATCACGTGGACGATACCGTTGAAGGTGAGGATGTCCGTAATGATGACTTCGGCTCCGCCGACGAAGATGCCATCGGTGTTGATTTCGACCAATACGTCCTGCCCGAGGGCCGTGGGCACCGACAAGCCATTGCTGAGGTTGCCGGCTGGCGCTTCTCCACCTACGACGTGGTAGGCCAGCAGCCGCGCCAGATCGCCCTCGGGATCCATTAACAAATCATCGAGTACTCCCATGGGCAGATTGCCAAAAGCTTCGTCAGTGGGAGCAAACACCGTAAATCGGAAATCGGGATCGTCCAGGATTACGTCAAATTCTGCATCGGTAATGGCCCGTTCAAGAGTCGTATGAACCGAGCTGTTTTCCACGACATCAAAGACGGATCTTGCGGGCGGCGCCAGCACGGCATCCAGTACGTGTACCACACCATTGGTAGCCACGACATCCTTGACGCTCACCAGCGCACCATTGATGCGAACGACGTTACCACTCTCAACGATCACCTCAATATTTTGGCCCAGTGCCGTACGCACCGATTGCCCGTTCGTCAGGGCAGTGGACCGAACGTCTGCCGTGAGAACGTGATAGAGCAGGATGCGAGCCAGGTCACCCGTAGGATCCATCAACAGTTCATCGAGGGCGCCATCGGGCAGCATACCAAAAGCCGCGTCGGTCGGAGCGAATACCGTGAAGGGACCGGGACCGGCCAGGATACCAGCCAACTCGGCATCGCCAACGGCCCGCTCAAGGATGGTGTGGTCCGGGCTATCGACGATGATGTCTACCACGGTTTGGGAGATCGCAAAGGTGCTGATCAGGGTGAATAATAAAATATGGAAAACTTTTAACATGATTGATCTTTTTAGAAAGTGAATGAGTTTAGGGGGCATTTGGCGAGCAAATGCAGACTAAAAGAATGTGATAAAACTAAAATGTGATAAAGTGAATTATGGAGTCTTGGCACCAAATGTTTTGACCAGGCCCAACGAGAGGTGATATCGGTCTACTCGTGTTTCATAGTCGTCTTGTGTAAAAATGGCTTGCGTGCCGCTCGTCCAATCCCCCATGAGTGCTAGCTGTAGATTGGGAAGCAGCTTATAGTTCAGTGCCAGTCCAAGGCGGTAATCCAAATGCCAATTGTTGAAATCGCTTTGCAAAGCGGTGGGCCCTTGAGCCCCATCGTGGCGTATCAAATCGTGGTTGGTTTCGATCGACTCGATCCCATTTTCCAGATCGAGTAGGTAGTTGACGCCCAGCCCAATCGTAGCCGAGGGCAACCAGCGACCACTACGGCCCAGGGGAAATACCTGGAGACCGAGGGGAACGCTCAGGTTCTGGATGCGGTGCTGCGACTGGAAGTCGACCAGCAAATTGACGGGATCAGCTAGGGAAGCCTGCCCCGCCGTTTCGCGGTTGAACCGGAACTGGGCTTCGGTGGGGCCGTAGGGCGTAGCGAGGTCCATCGTGTATTCATTGCTCGCAGAATTGTTGACCCGTTCCTGATTGGGATCGTACACCAGCTCGGAATTGTGTCCCGAGCGGACCTGTACCTTCTCGTACTGGAAGCCCGTGAACAAGCTCAGTCGCTCGTTCCAGTCCCAGGCCACTTGTACGCCGGCTTGCCAGCCCCAAGCATCGGTGTAGTTGAAATCAAAAGGAGCCAAATCATCGCGGTACTCCTCATTGATCCGGTGCTGC
>CALCCH010000157.1 GCA_937899855.1 uncultured Saprospirales bacterium
GGCATACGAGATGTGCGGACGTGACTGGAGTTCAGACGTGTTGCTCTTCCGATCTGTAGGAATAGGGGTGATTGATGTAAAACACCCGATTGTTTTTGGCCAACACCTTGGCCATGGCTTCCGAAATCGAAGAATAGGGCCCGTCCCAGCGGAACAAACTCAGGTAGATGATGTCGTAATTCGTATCCATTGCGTGGTCTTTTTATGGCGTGCCGAATGGGCACATTTAACGCGATAGTTCCTGGCGCAGGTCCGCATCCTCTCGGACTTGCGGAGTAGACGCCCGTTCGAGGAGGAGGAATTCTTTGGTGACCAAAAAGTCGAGGGGAAAAAAGTTGATGTTGGCCCGTCCCAAGCCGGGAAGGCGGTTGAGAATGCAGTGCGATTTGCGGTAGACCGGGCGTAATCCCGCCGCTTTGACCACTTTCAGCAAGCGCTCGTGGGTCAGGTGATTGAGGCCGTAATAGGCTTGTAGCAGGTCGCTTTCCTCTTCCCCGACGATCGGCAAGTTGTTCTTTTCGATCATGCGGTGGAGTACCTTGGGGGGTAAAAACTGGCACCAGGGCACCTTGACCGCGTGGGTCACGTGGGAGGCGTAGGGACTGCGCCAGGGCGGATAGGTCACAAAGACCTGACCACCGGGGGCCAGGCCCTTTTCCAATTGGACAAAGATGGCCTCCAGGATGGGATAGTCGATGTGCTCGGCCACGTCATTGAGAAAAACGTAGTCAAAACGCTCGTCTTCCCCCAGCGGATCATCGAGGATGTTGCGTTTGTCGAAGGTGACATTGCCGATGCCGTGTTTTTCCTGTACGTGCCGGGCGACCTTGATGTGGTGCCGGTCGATATCGAGCCCGTACACGGTACAATCCCAATTGGTGGCGTACCACAGGCTCATGCCCCCCATGCCGCAGCCAAAATCGAGGATGCGTTTGCCATCGAGGTCAAATTTTTCGCGGATCAAGACCTTGTCGACCTTGAGGTGAGCCGCCTGATCGTTTTGAAAATTGTCTTCGGAATAAGCGATGCCTTCGGTAAACTGTTCAGGTGTCATGTGAACCAAATTTATACTTCAGATTTTAGGGATACGGTTTCATTTTTGTTGACCAGCCGCTGCAATAGGCTCCAGCCTTCGCGAATCAACTGCGGGATGAGCCCGAAGACCCGGAAGAAGCGGACATCCAGCGTGCGGTAGAGGATCCATTGCCCCATCACAAACACGATAAACCACGCCAATAACGTGCCATAGGCCGCGCCAATGACGCCAAACTGGGAGATGAACAGGTAGTTCAAAGCCGCGTTGAGCAGGGCCATGGCCAGGGTCAGCCGAAAGTTCATCCGGGGCCGTCCCATCGAATCCATCGCCGTACCGAATTGGATGGCGAAGGGGATAAATAGCCCAAAGAGGATGGTGATCCGCAGCACGCCTACCGAGTCGGTAAACTTGTCGGTCCCCATCAAGAGGATGATGTAGTCGGCGGCTAGGAATACAAAGGCTAAAAAGGGGAGGATGAGGCTCAGAATGGCCGCTACGGACTTCTCGTAAAGTCGTTTGACCGCCGTTTTGCCCTCACTCAGCATCTGGCGCGCACTCTGTGGGTAGACCACCGAGGCAATGGAAAAAGTCGGCACCTCCACCAGGTTGGTTACCTTGATGGCCAGGTCGTAGACACCCACCACCTCCGGGCCGATCATCGCACTGAGCATGAGCTTGTCGATGTTTTTGTAGAGCATCGTACTGAGGTTGGTCCCGAATACGAAGCGCCCAAAATTGAAAAGGCGGCCCACCCAGTTCCAGTCGATCCGGGCCGAAAATTCCAGGTATTTCCGCGCAAACAGGTAGGAGATCAGACTGCCCACCGTCGCCGTGTAAATTTGGCAGTAGGCCAGCTTTTCCAGCGTCATCTCCGACTTGGTAAGAAAAAGGAAGAGGATAAAGGCAAAAAAACTGCCCTTGCTGGCAAAATTGCTCCAGAAAATACCGCTAAAGTCCAGCTTGGCTTGTTGGGTAAAGTTGAACTGTTGGAAGGGGATGAGTAGGATGGTGGTGACGCAGTAGATGCGAAGTAGGTAGCCCAGGGCGGGCGCATTGAGGGCCTGGCCGATGAAGAAGCTGCCCGTAAAAAGCAGCAGGACGGAAAAGGCGGTCAGGAGAATATTGTTGAACAGGGAAGCGGTACCGATCCGGGCGGCATCCTCCCCCTCGTGGGTACTCAGGAATTTGACCAGCGCGATTTGCTGTAATCCGATCCGCGCCACATCAAAAAAGGCCGTTACGGTATTGAAGACGGCCAGATGCCAAAGGCCTCCAGGCTCAGCCCGCGCGCCAGCAAGGCGATGCCCCCAAAACCGAAGACAAACACCGAACCCTTTTCGAGAATGCTGAAAAGACCCGATTTTAACCAGTAGGATTTTTGCGCTGCGGACACGGCGATGATTTTGAATGCTTAATAGTTCCGGGATTCGGAGTCGTTCAGTCGATTAGGAAGCCCAAAGATACGATAATCCACCAGGCCCCGCCGCTATTCAAAGCGGCTAATCTACCACTAACTCAAATTTTTTAGGTCAATCCGATTCAGCACGCCCCCCATAAATTTATCGCCCAGCGATTTGAGGTAGTCGATCGAATTGCGGTCCAGCGGGCGGATTTCCGATTCCGCCGCAAAAATCGCCACGACCTTGTCGACGTATTCGGTCAGTTCCTTGGTGTCCGAATACTTATTCATGGCTGCCGCTTCCAGCAGGATGTAGTCGTAGTTGCCCTCCAACTTGTGGATAAAATTCTTGAAGTCCTTCCCCGCAAAGACCTCCGAGGGCGACTGGTGCGTCCCCCGGTTGCCGATGATGTCCACGTTTTCGAGGTTGAACTTGTTGTGCATGGCCTTCGAGACAAATTCTTCCTCCAGGTCATTTTCCCCGATCAGCCGCGAATTGTTCAGCAAGTGATCCGTCTGGCTCGACATCTGGGTCAGCGTATTGTTCTTGAAATTGGTATCGATCAGCAGGACCTTTTTGTGTTTGAGCGTCAGCGCGGGGGCCAGTTTCATGATCATATAGGTCTTGCCCTCCTGGTCTTGGGTACTGGTATAGAGTAACTTGTTGGCCCCCGAGCTTTCCACCAGGTAGCGCAGGTTGCGCAGCGATTCCTTGAAGTTTTCCCGTTTGGGATCCCCTCCGTTGCTGCTAAAGAGCTGCTGGATATCCAGGTTCTTAGCTTTGATCTTGTTGACCGTAGCGAGTAGCTGGACGTTGGTAAATTTGGAGAATTGGTGGGGCGAGTTGAGGCTGACGTCGAGGAAGGTGAGGAAGAAAATTAGGACGACGCACATGGTGCCGCTCACCATACCGGCGAAGCCCGAGACGATCAGTTGGTGATTGGGTTCGGCCTTGTCGGGCACCTGGGCGTGGGGCACCAATTTAACCTGATAAGAGGAACTCTCCATCTCGATGGTCATATCGCTGGTCTTGGAGGTCAGTTGTAGGTATTCCTTTTCGATCAACTCCAGCCGCTGCATCAGGGTTTGGACGTTGGCATCGGAGGAGACGAGGCTGAGTTTGTTTTGCCGCAGCCGCGCCAGTTCGCGATTGATGGAGGCCAGACCCTCCTCGGCTTCTTTGAGCTCCAATTCTTTTTCGATCCGCCGTTCGAGGATTTTTTCGTCCGACTTGTCGAGCTCGTCGTCCTCGTTGCGGGGCTCTAGGGCGGCTACCCGCTTGATTTGGCTCTCGTAGTTTTGTCGGTAGAGTTGGAGTTCTTTTTCGATCTTCTCGTCCGAATAGTTCGAGGCGATGTACGCGCGTTCCAACTCCGAGATTTTGCGTTTGAGGTTCTGAATGGCTTGGTTGGCGTACAGGCTTTCGGCCTCGTTGCCCTTGGATTTCTGGTCGATTTCGGCCAGGTACCGATTGAGCCGCTGGATATTGGCCCGCAGAGAGGGAATCTTCTCGGCGGTCGACTCCCGCTTTTGCTCCAACTGGGTGATCTGCGAAACGATGGCCTGCCGCTGCCCCTCCAGATCCACCAGCCCCTTGTTGAGCCGGAAACTGTCGAGCTCCGCCTGGACCTCATCCAATTCCTCCTTTTTGTCGCGGACTTGCTGGCGAAAATAACTCACCGAGGTTTTGTCTTCCAATTCCTGTAGGAGGGCGTAGTTGCGCAAAAACTCCTGGCAGTAGGTATTGACTGCAAAGGCCGATAGCCGGGGATTTTCCGATTCGAATTCGACCTTGATGAAGTCCGTCTCGTTTTTGCGTTCGATGGCGAGGTGCTCCTTGAGTAGGGTCTCGTGGTCGTAGCCGTAGGCTCGGGAGAGGTCCCGAAAAACCAGTTCGAGGCGGGGATCGCCCAGCGAATTGTCCAGTTCTCCCATTTTGTGGCGGATGGTCTGCACCAGTCGGTCGATTTCGGCCTGCGAATAGGGGCGGAGGTCGATTTCCTCGTTCAAATCATTGCGGGAGCGGAAGGGCGTCTCTTGGTTGACGCTGTCGCGGGCCAGATCGTGTACCAGTAGTTTGTAGGTCAACAACTGGACGTTGCGTTGCGACTTCATGAACTCGATGAGGTTACCAAAGCTGATTTCGACCGTAAATTTTTGGAGAAAAGGATTGTCCTCTTCGACGTTGAGCCCCTTAAAGTCGATGATGCCCGTGGAGAGTTGGGCGTTTGACTTATAACTCGGCGGGAGCCGGTCGACGAGGAGGTAGGTGGCGACTGATGCGATGACCATGACGGTCAGGATCAACCATTTTCTTCGTGATAGTATGTTTAATAGGTACTGTAAGTCCATAGCGCTTTAGGCTGCGTAAGTTTACAAAGGCGTAAGGCCCCTAGTTGGTTAAATAATGAGGGTAGCAGATTCTGGTGTGGAGGACTTCAACGGTATGGGTACTCGGGGGAGGTATCAAGCGGGCACTAGCAAATGGCGCCTTTGATGGGTCCCTTCTGTTTTCTCGTTGTAATTTCAACACAATTTTAGGGCTTTTATTCGAGATTATCAAGGCTCTTCCGACAATTTATTGGTATTAACCATTCGGCTAATATCCTCATTATCAGTGTTTCGCAGCGGTACTGCCCACCGTTGGTCGCCTCCGCGACCGGGAATCTTTTCCGGCACCACCATTTCGCCTGGTACGTCTGGAACAGCCTCGCTTTTGACAGAATACTTACCGGGAAAATGACGCAGCTGTCCACTTTTTCCAATAGTTTAGTCGATCAATGGTAGCATCGAGTACGCTACCACAAATATTAATCCAAAATGAAATATAAACTGCGCGAGCGCTTTTATCTGGGATCAAAATTACCCCCCAAGGGGCCCATCCGGGTGATCGGAGGAGGCATTGCGGGCTTACTGACCGGTTTTTTCCTCCAGCAGCGCGGCTACGATTTCGAAATCATCGAGCGGGCCGAGCGGCCCGGGGGCTTGTTGGGAACCCAACAACTGGAACGGGGACTGGCCGAGCAGGCCGCCAATGGCTTTTTGTGGTCCCCCGAGGTGCAGGCCCTCTGCGATGCTCTCAAATTGCCCCTGCTCGCTCCCCAGCCCAGTGCCAAAAAGCGTTTCCTCGTTCGGGGGCAAAAGCTCCACCGCTTTCCCCTGCGCTTCCTGGAAAGCATTGTCCTCCTGGGCCGCGCCCTCTGGCCCCACCGCCAGACCCTACAAACGGCCAGCGACTTCGGTCGGGTGTATTTTGGCGATGCTTTTGCCCAGCAAGTACTTTCCCCGGGGCTCGCCGGCATCTACGGGGCCAATGCCGACCAACTCAGCTTCCCCGGCGCCCTGAGCCCGGTGGCCCGGATGCTCAACCGGAGTGACTTTTTGCCCCTGGCCGTCTGGCGCCACCGGCGCGCGCAGCCCAAGGCCCCGGGTGGCAAGCGCCCCGTGGGTACCCATGGCTTCGCGGGAGGCATGGCCGACCTGATCGATGCCCTACAAGAACGCTTGCACGCCCACCTCCGGCTGGGCGTCGACGGTTTGCAGTACCGCGACAGTACCGACTACCTCATCCTCACCACTCCCGCGCACGTCAGCCAGCATTTTTTTAGCGGCCCCCTCGCCGAACGGCTCGCCCGGATTGCGTACACGCCGCTGCTCAGTACCACCGTCCTACTGGAGCGCACGCAGCTGCCCCGCTTCCGTGAAGGCTTTGGTTGTTTGATCCCCCGGAGTGAGGGCCTGCACAGCCTGGGCGTTTTGTTCAACTCCTGCATTTTTCCGCAGCGCAGCCGCGATCCCAAATTGCTGAGTCTCACCGCCATTCTCCGACAGGACGAAAGTTACCCCGATCTGTTGGCCCGCAGCGATGCCGACATCGCCACGCTGCTGAAGGAAGATTTGAGCCGGCTGTTTGGCTTCTCCGGCGACTTTGCGGAGCAGGCTATTTTTCGCTGGCCCCGAGCCATTCCCATTTACAGCCCGGCGCTTTACCAAAGTTGGCCGGAGCTGGATCGCCTCCTGCGAGCGCAATATCCGCAGCGGCAATTGTTTGGCAATTACACGGGGCAGATTTCGGTGCGGGGCATGTGCGAAGCCGCCACGCGTGAGATTGGTACGGCTTGAATGTCGAAAACCAATTTTAAATTTTTTCGGAGCCGGTGGAACCAATCGTGATAACCCACAGTTGTACTGGTCAAATGCGCACTTCCCCGATACACCAAATAAACGGCGATGGACGGAACGAACGAAAGGAGGAATCGCCAAATTAGCGGGTGCAAGTGCCCTTCTATTTCAAACGAGGATTAAATTTTTATCATGAGATATTTAGAGCCACATCAATTGTCTTTCCCCGAGGTTCGCTCGCCCGAGCGCCCGGAACGCTATCGGCAAAGCTAGCACCAGACACGTGCTCTAAGCAAAAGCCTCCCCGCGTTCGTGGGGAGGCTTTTTTATTGCTGGCTTTTTCGGAAATCTTTTTCTACTTAATTACGGGTGTAGCTTAGCGGCCAGAGCGCTGGTTTTGGGAACCAGTAGGCGTCCGTTCGAATCGGACTACCCGTACTACTTGACCCCGTGGACGAATGGGATAAGTCACCGGCCTTTCAAGTCGGAGGTTGCGGGTTCGAGGCCCGTCGGGGTCGCTGCATTACAACTTTCTCAACGTTTGGCCATTGCTTCGGCGATGGCCTTTTTACTTTTCCACAAAAAATGGGAGGCTACTTGTGGGATAATTCTTTGAGATCTGCCAAAGATGTCTAGGATGGGTCATAAGTGAAAATGATAGTTCCATCCCCTTGGAGGAGTGGACACACAATGTTCTCTCTCAAGCCATTGTCATCCACCTGCCAATTTCTGCTATCAATTAAATACTTATACTGATTTGGTATACTATCCAATAAATGATAATTATGGGCCTGAATATCAAGTGATTTTAAATGTCTTAGAAAATTGACTACCGTAAAATTGGACTTGCAATAAAAAGGTGGACAAAAAGTTAAGCACTAAGCGGCTCTTGGATGATTTAATAAAAGTTGTTCAAATTCGTTGGGCGTTAAATAGTTGATAGCAGAATGTCTCCTTCTGGTATTGTACCAACATTCAATGT
>CALCCH010000158.1 GCA_937899855.1 uncultured Saprospirales bacterium
AGTTGGACATTAAAATTCCCGAGGAGCTGGCCATCATTGGCTTTGGCGACAGCAACTTTTGCACCTACCTCAGCCCCAGCCTGTCCTCCGTCAACCAGCGCAACGAAGACATCGGCAAGATCGCCGCCAATTTGCTACTCAATCAGATCAGCGAAGAAGGTCACCAAATCGACGGGACCCAACAGATGCTTCCCCCCGTTTTGAAGATCCGCGACTCTTCCAATCGCTCCGGCTGATTTCCATTTTTTCGGATAATTACCCGAAAAACGGAAATCAGCAATGTAAACGTTTACATTGCTGATTTATTTTTTTACATTTGTAGCGTATCTCTATAAAATTTTGACAATCGCTTCGTCATTAAAAAATTATACTACCGAAATGGAATTTTCTCCAATTATCATTGGTACCATGAGACTGGGAAGCTGGGGAGCTCAACTGGATACGGAGGCCCTCGAACGCTTTATCGACGCTTGTATCGACCTGGGTTTTAGCCACTTTGACCACGCCGATATCTACGGCCACTACACGGAAGAGGAACGCTTTGGGCGGGTCCTGAAAAGAAGGCCCGACCTGAAGACCAAATTGCAGATCACCACCAAGTGTGGCATCCGCATCCTGAGTCCGAACCGTCCCCAGCACCGCCTCAAATCCTACGATGCGACGGCTGCGCACTTGGTGTGGTCGGCCGAAAATTCGCTGCGCGAGCTGGGGGTCGACCAACTGGATGTCTTCCTCATTCACCGCCCCGATTTCCTGATGCATCCCCACGAAATTGCCACGGCCGTTGAGCAGTTGAAAACCTCGGGTAAGGTACGCGCTTTTGGCGTATCCAACTTTAGCCCTTCCCAATTCGAGATGCTCCATCACTTCACCCCCCTCGCCACCAATCAAGTAGAAATTTCGCTGCTCCACCGGCAAGCCTTTAGCGATGGCACGCTCGACCAGTGCCTGCGATTGGGGATCCGCCCCAGCGCTTGGTCGCCCTTTGGTGGGGGCCGCATTTTTAACGACGGCGATTCCCCCGAGCTCCAGCGGGTCCGCAAGGCCATCGAGCAGTTGGGCGAAAGCCACGGGGCGACGGTCGATCAGATTTTACTGGCCTTCCTACTCCAACACCCCGCCGGCATCCTTCCCATTCTGGGCAGTTCCAAAATCGAGCGGATCCAATCGGCCCGGGCAGCCCTGGAAGTCCAGCTAAGCCATGAGGATTGGTACCAGCTTTGGGAAGCAGCGACGGGTGTGGAAGTCCCCTAAGTATCGAGCCAAGCCTGCACAACCGCAAACGGATTTTCTTCAACCAAAAAATAGTACACGATGTCACATCCCGATATTGCCATCCGATCTCCCCACCTGGAAGGGGCCGAGGTCTCCTGGTTCGCCCCCCTTTGCAATGGCGACGATGAATTTTTGGGTCACCACGACCTGCGTTACAAAAGCGATTGGTCCAATACCTCCAATGTGCTGCTGACGGCCGATCGGCTGGGCTACCGCAATATTTTGTGCCCGTCGTCCTATCAGGTGGGGCAGGATACACTGACCTTCGCCTCGGCCGTTGCGCCCCTCACCTCGCAGATCAACCTCCTCGCGGCGATCCGCTGTGGCGAAGTCCACCCCCCCATGCTCGGTCGGGCCATCGCTACGCTGGACCACCTCCTCAAGGGTCGCCTGACCATCAATATCATTTCTTCGGACCTGCCGGGTACCAAGCTCGAATCGGCGGCCCGCTACCAACGTTCGCGCGAGGTCATTGAGATTCTCAAGCAGGGCTGGACCCAGGACTACATCGACTACCGGGGAGAGTTTTACAATATTCAGTTGGCCACCACCGACCCCGTAAGGCCCTACCAGCAGAACGGGGGGCCGCTGCTCTACTTCGGGGGCTACTCCCCCGCCGCGGTGGACCTCTGTGCCGAGCACTGCGATGTGTACCTCATGTGGCCCGAGACGGAAACGCGGATCCAGGAGCTGATGCAAAATATGAGTGACAAGGCGGCTGACTACGGTCGGAAGGTAGATTTTGGCTTGCGGATGCACGTCATCGTCCGCGAGACGGAGACGGAAGCGCGGGCGGCGGCGCACCAACTGATGAAGTACATCGATCAGGATGCGGACAAGGGCGTCGAGATTCGAGAGCGGGCCCTGGATGCCAAGTCCTACGGCGTGGCCCGCCAGGCGGAGATGCGCAAGTTGGCGACGGACGATGGCTTTGCCGAGCCGAACCTCTGGACGGGCATCGGCCGGGCGCGGTCGGGTTGTGGCGGAGCGATCGTGGGTGATCCAGATCAGGTGCTGGCCAAGATTCAACGCTACCTGGACATGGGGATTCGGGCCTTTATCTTTTCGGGCTACCCGCACGCCAGCGAGTGCAAGCTTTTTGCCAACTACGTACTGCCTAAATTAAAGACCTTTTCGATGCCGGAGGTACAGGGCCGCAAGCCCCAAGCCGCTCCACCAACGCCCCTGGCGGCCGGTATCCGCTCCTAACCCAAAACGACTCGCACGCCCATGCTGGACCTAGGAATTGTCATCGTCTACTTCGTATCCATTTTTTTGGTAGCCATTGCCGGTAGGGTCAAGGAAGACGCTACGGTGGAGGAATATTTTCTGAGCTCGCGCAACCTCCGTTGGCCCTCCATTGCCTTGTCGAGCATTGCGACGAACATCAACGGTTATCAGTTCTTGGGGATGATGGGCTCCGCCTATTTGTACGGTTTGGCGCAGGCCAGCCTGGAAATCAATGCGGTACAGGGCATCTTGATGGCGGCCTTTATCTTCGTCCCTCTCTTTCTCAAGGAACGGGTCATCACCGTGACGCAGTACATCCGCAAGCGGCTGGGCCAGACGGTGGGCCTGCTCTACAGCCTGGCCAATTTACTGATCTTTTCGACCATCACCCTGGGGGCGGCCCTATTCTGGGGGGCTTACGCGGCGGATTTGGTCTTTGCTGATTTTCTGGCCTTTATCAGTCCCGACCGCATTACGCGCATCAGCGTCATCATTATCGGTTTGGGCATTTTCTCGGCTACCTACACCTACCTAGGGGGCCTCAACGCGGTGGTCAAAACGGATATCATCCAGTTTACCATCTTGCTCACGGGGGGCTTTGTGGTGCTCTTCGTCGCCCTGCGCCACTTTGGGTGCTGGTCGCAACTGTACGAATAGACGCCCCAACTCATGCACCTCTACCTTCCGGCCGATCATCCGAAGCTGCCGTGGATACATATGTTTGGACTGTTTTTGTTGAACATCAACTACTGGTGTGCCAACCAGACGATCATGCAGCGTTCGCTGGCGGCCAAGAGCCTACGCCACGCGCAGATTGGTTTGATGGCGGGGGGGGTGATGAAATACGTCATGGCGGTTTTGATCGTGGTACCGGGCATTGCCCTGTACGGCATTTTGGGAGAAGGGGGGCTGGCCGAGCCGGACATGGCCTTTCCCTACCTGGTCAAGACCTACCTGCCCACCGGTGTCAAGGGCATCATCCTTTGTGCCCTGTTTGCCTCGCTGATGAGTACGGTAGATTCCACCTTCAATTCCCTGGCCACCCTCTGGTCGATCGACATTTACAAGGATTACCTCCGGCCGGACGCCAGTGATGCCCAGGTGATTCAGGCGGGTAAAAATACCATTCTGGTCACCCTGTTTACGGGGGTGAGTATGGGGCTGGTGCTGCTTTACTTCAAGTTTGAAAACCCCGGGGCGGCCTTTACCCATACCCTCAATGAACTGCGCTACTACATCAACTGTGGCATTGTGGTGCTGATTTGCGTAGCTGCTTTTGCCGTCACTCCCAACCGCAGGGCGACCCTTATCGGCTTTCTGAGTACCATTCCACTGCACTTAGTCATCATTTGGATGTTTCCCGATATGAATTACTTCGTCCGGGCCATGTGGGTTATCCTGATTGCCCTTACCTTTGCCCTGGCGATGAGTGGTAGACACGGCTTCCGTTCGTGGAAAGAACTGATCCAGTACGATTCCCCGGAATTGTTGCGCATGGGAGCGGTTTTGGCGGCTTCGCTGGTCCTGCTGCACCTCGTCTTTCACTAGACCCGGGAGATATGAAAAAAAAGCACTTCCTTCGATCCTTGATTCCCTCGCTCGAATGGCTATCCGACTATTCTTTCGGATTGTTTAAGAAAGACTTTGCCGCGGGAATGAACGTTCTGGTCATCCTCGTCCCTCAGGGTATGGCCTACGCGCTACTGGCGGGTGTTCCTCCGATCTACGGCTTGTACGCTGGCTTGGTCCCCTTGCTGCTTTACGCCCTGCTGGGCACCTCGATGCACCTCTCGATCGGCCCCGCCGCGATCTCTTCCCTACTGCTCATGGAAGGCATTTCGCAGGTGGCCGAGCCCGAGACGGCCAGCTTTGTAAAATACGTCCTGCTAACCGGGCTGATCGTAGGCCTGCTCCAACTGCTCTTTGGCATCGCTCGGCTGGGCTTTTGGATCCGCTTTTTGTCGCGCCCCGTCATCATCGGCTTTACCTCGGCCGCGGCCATCATCATCGGGACGAGCCAATTCAAATACCTCCTGGGCTTTGACATTCCGCGTTCGCCCTCCCTACTGGAAACCTGGACTTACGTCGGCCGCAACTTGGACCAGTTTCATCCGCTGACCTTTGCCCTTTGTATCGGGGGTTTGGCGCTCATCTACCTCTTTCGGAGAATTCACCGGGCCATTCCGGGCGGGCTCATTGCGGCGGTACTGGCCATTGCGGCGGCGATCTTTTTTAAATTGGACACCAAGGGAGTGGAAATTGTGGGGGAATTGCCACAGGGCCTGCCCCATTTTCAGTTGCTGTGGTTCAGCTGGGCCGACCTTCAGGCGGTACTTCCCACGGCCATTTTACTGGCCTTTCTGAGTATGGTCGAATCGGTGGGAATCGCCAAATTCTGGTCGGTCAAAAGCAACTCGAATTACTTCGACGCCAACAAGGAATTGATCGCTTACGGAATTTCTAAGATTGGGGGAGCCTTTTTCCAGGCCCTACCCGCGTCGGGGAGCAACTCGCGCTCGGCCGTCAATTTTCAGAGTGGTGCCCAAACCCAGATGTCCTCCATCGTCAGTGCAGTTTTTATGGCCCTGACCCTGCTCTTTTTCAGCCAGTTGTTTTACTACCTCCCCAAGGCCATCCTGGCCTCCATCATCCTACTGGCGGTCACGAGCTTATTCAGCTACCGAGAAATTCGCCAGCTTTGGGATACCCACCGCCCCGACTTTTGGGCGGCGGTTCTCACCTTTAGCGCCACCATCATCCTGGGGGTGCGCGATGGCATCCTCCTGGGGGGCTTTTTTGCGGTACTCACCGTGCTGTACCAAAACGCCCGCCCCCACGTCGCCCTCCTGGGCCGGTTGCCCGACTCCCAGTACTACCGCAACCTGGAGCGCTTCCCGCTGGCTCAGGCCATCCCCCACTGTCTGATCGTACGCTTCGACAATGCCCTCTACTACTTCAATGTCCTACACTTTACCGATACCCTCGAAGAGCTGATCGACCAGGCGGAAGATCGGATCGAATGCGTCATCCTCGATGCCTCTAAAATTCACACCGTCGACAGCAGTGGTCTGCGGACCCTCGAACAGTTTCAGGTCTTTCTCAGCAATCGCAACATCACCCTATACTTTTGCGGACTGATTGGTCCCGCCCGCGATCAGTTGGCGCAGAACGGTCTGTTGAAAAAAATCGGTACCGACCGGCAATTCCTGACCGTACACGATGCCGTTTTGCATTACCAGGACCAAACCCAGAGCTACCCCTGGAAAAAAGAAGCGGTGACGACGAAAATAGAGAAAACCTAGGTTTTTCGTCGCCTGCACCGCCTGGTGCCAGTAAATTTTCGGGCGTTTATTCCGCTCCTTCCACTACGGCTTCCTCTTCGACTACTTCCTCGGTTTCCATCTCGTCCTCAGCGATCTCTTCCATGCTTTCGAAGTGACAGGTTTCTACGCGGTGGAAGGCGAGGTGCGCCCGGAGCTTTTCCGACTTTTCCAACATCCGCTTGGCCTGCTTATCGAGCACCTTCGAATCCAGCTGGCCTTCGCAGAGGCTGATCAGCTCGTCGTGGCGATCCAAGTAGAAGAGGATGTTCGTCAGGTTTTGGAAGGCGGCGTACTTGATCTTTTTGGCCTTGCGATCGCTATCGGCAAAGCGGTCGACGAGGCGGGCGTAGTAGTCGATGATGGGATCGAACTTGGCTTGCTTGTCGGCGATGGATTCGTTGTAGAGGAAGGCTTTGAACAGGGTCTGGGTGGCCTGTAACGCATCGTTCAACTTTTAGTATTCGATGTGCTTGTCCGACTTCATCGCCCGGAGGTAGATTCGGCTGTTGACCGGGGTGTATCCGTAGAGGTAGTTGAGTTGGCGCATGGCGTTGCTGTAGGCCATATCGGGGTACTTGGCCCGGAAGTCGAACAGCTGGGGGCGCCGTTTTTCCCGGTACTCGTTGTAGGCGGCGGTGGCGGAGCGGTGGGCACCGGTGGTCACCTCCTCGGTGATGTCCAGGTCGATCGTGCTGACCAGTTGGAGCGCTTCGCCGTCCAAGCCGGCATTTTCCCCGATGTCACTTTCTTCCGCCTCGGAAATGTCTTCCGAGGAGAGGAAGGGATTATCGGCCAGGTCCTCTTTTTGGGCCGCCTCGGCTGCCTCCCGGTTGAGCTCGGCCTTGGACTTCTTCCGCTTTTTGCGCTCGTACTCGAAGCGGTTGTCTTCGCCGTAGATGTAGAGCGTAGCCCGACCCTCCGCCGAAGCGGTGTAGGTGTACTCCGTCCAGGATTCGGTCACGTTGCCATCTTTGTCTTTCTTTTCCTTTTTCTGCGAGTTGCGTCGGGCCTTGCCAATGGAAAAGCCATAGATGCTGATCACGCCCTTAAGATTGGGATTCTCCTGATCCAGGGTCCAGCCGAAGATGCGTTTTTCGTGGGTTTCGACATTGGTGGAGTAGGTACCTTTTTTAAACAGGTTGTAGGTTCGATTAGCGGGGTCTACGTAGTGCCGGGGGAGACGCGTTTTTTGAACGGTGGCGACACTATTTTTGAATTTTGCCTTTTGCGCATTCACAAAGGGGCTGGCCAGTAGGCAGCAGGATAGCAACAAAATGTAACGTCTTAATTTGATCATAGTAATTCAATTTTTAAAGATAATTAGGATAAATAATTGGTTTCTAGATCGCGAGCGATCTAGCAAATGCGCAGTATCCTGACCTCCCGAGGAGGTCGTTGTTATGTCAGTTCTTGCGATTGAGGAAACGGGATAATCGGGACGGTTCCCGGGTGATGTGAATTTTAGTTATTCATGTTAAGTTTTATCGCTTTGATTCAGCTTCACAAGATACGCTTTTAATTCGATTGATCCAAGAAAACAAGGCTGTTGATCTGGTCAATCTTGGTTTTTTCGGTACTCTACCAGGTCCCCCAGGCAATAATTTTGGTAGGCCGCACCCTTGGCATGCTTCAATGCCTCGTAATCATTTTTGAGTTGAATGGACATCCACAATTGGGGATCCAGCTCAAATATTTGGCCCAGGATGAGGGACAGCTCTAGGTTGAGTTTTCGACTGCCGGATAATATCTTACTGAAATTGGAGGGTTTGAGCCCCAGGTAACGGGCCAGTTTGGTTTGTTTGATCCCGAGTCGTTCCAGGTACAGGCGTAGGAATTGGCCCACGGTAATGATTTCGCCGCTTCCCGCCTCCATACGCAAATAGTCTTCGATCTTTATTTGGAGCGACAGCAGTTCCATCTTTACTTTCTGCTCCTCACTCCGGGCCTCCGCCCGCTGGGACAGGAACAGCTGGAACTCCCGGTACTCCTTGGACTTGACGTCCATGGCAGTAGTTAGGACCCCACTATTCGGTACGGCTGTTTGCTTTTTCATGGTCTACTTATTTCTTTTCAAATAAAGATTAGGTTGTGTCCACCCGCGGGCTCGATGAACATCTTCTGCCCCATTGCCACCTGTGCGTAATAATGGGTCTTGTACCAAGCCATCAGTTTGGTCTTTGATTCAAAGGTCAGAAACCCTTGGTAATTACTGGTCAGTTTGAATGATTCACGACACGCAAAAGCGATTAAACAACCCGCTACGTAATCGTACCTTTTATTTTTTTGTCCAACATTTTGAGGCGCAATTTCCACCAAATCCATAATGAGCATCCCCTCATTTTGCTCAGGTAGCGCTAAGTAGGATTGGGGGCCCTCAAACCCACCCTTGCAATTCGCGACGTACGTAGTTACTCAACAGGTGGATGTGTTCGTCCCGATCGTTGAGGCAGGGGATGTAGGTGTATTCCTCCCCACCGTTCTCCAAAAACTCATCGCGGGCTTCCATGGCGATTTCTTCGAGGGTTTCGATACATTCGCAGACGAAGGCGGGTGAGACGATGGCGATGCGTTTGACGCCGTCGTGGGCCAGTTTTTCGATCGTCTTGTCGGTGTAGGGTTGGAGCCATTCTTCGGGGCCGAAGCGCGACTGAAAGGTGGTGATCCATTGGTCTTCGGGCCAGCCCAGTTTTTCGCGGACCAGCCGGGAGGTCTTGGCACAGAGGCAGTGGTAGGGGTCACCCTGCAGGAGGTAGCGCTTGGGCAGGCCGTGGAAGGAGGTGAGGATGTACTCCGGGGGATTTTCCAGTTCGTCGAGTTTTTCCTGGATGGATTGGGCCAGCAGCTCGATGTAGGCCGGGTCGTCTTGCCAGGGCGGTGCGGTGCGGATGGCGGGCTGGCGGGGGATGGTTTTGAGGTAATCGAAGGCCTTGTCGTAGGCCGTGGCGGTGGTGGTGGCGCTGTACTGGGGGTAGAGCGCGAAGAGCAAGATTTTGGTACAGCCCTGATCCAGGAGGGATTTGATCATTTTGGGCGTAGAGGGATTGCCGTAGCGCATGCCGAACTCGATGACGATGTTGTCGTTGGCCTCAAATTCGGCACTCATCTTTTCGGCGATGGAGCGGGTGTACACCAGCAGGGGGGATTCGTTGGTCCGTTGGTCCCAGATGGAAGCGTAGGCGGCCCCGCTGCGAAAGGGGCGGGAGGTGAGGATGATGCCCTGGAGGAGGGGTTGCCACAGCCAGGAGGGATAATCGATCACGCGCTTATCGCTCAGAAATTCGGACAGGTAACGCCGGACCGAAAAGTAGTCGGTGGCGTCGGGCGTACCCAGATTGAGTAGGAGGACACCGATTTTTTGCTTCCGGACCCGCGGATGCTCCGCTGGTAGTGGTCCTACGGTATCTTGATTGGCAATTTGCATTTTATTCATACCCCCAGTAGTCATCGCTCTTGGTAATTTTGATGGTTGAGATTATGGATTCGATCGTACCGACAAAACGACGTGGGCGAATCGCTCAGACGGGAAAAGTCAGCACACCGTATTGACAACGGATAAATGGGCCAGATGGTATTGCTTACCACGGCCTTGAAAGTATAATACATTTATATCTTTCGAAAGTTTAGCGTTCTGCGGCATTCTTTGGCTTTTGGGGATGATCGCGGATAGACTTTGGGTCTTGAGGGTGGTCCCGATAGCTATACGGGACACCCAAGCCACCGCCGCCAGTCGTCATCCTATTTGCAAGTTTTAGGGCACAGCCTTAACACTTACCAATCGAACGCTTCGACCGCAAGGTTACCAAAACTTCTTCTCGAGATATATTTTACTTGGGTCCCACTGGAGAAAAAGTCCATACATTGACGCTTTTTTCAAAATCCCGAAAGCATTCGGGACCATAAATACATAGAAATAAACATCATTTCAAAGAACCTAAACTACTGATTATCAGCTAGAAAAAATTTTAAAAAAAGTGAGAAAGCGAGAAAAAATTCGGCCAGTCCATTGGAAAGTATGTCCGTCTTCAAGCCCACTGGTGTTGTTCCAAACAGGACAGGATGACGCGCCAGAGGCGTTCGTAGGGTACGATCTCTACGTCGTTGCGTTCGGGGCAGGTGAGGAGCTTTTGCCAGTGGGGCTCGGCGTGGCGGAGGACGGCGGTGGGGTGGAAGTCGCATTTGGGGAGGACGAGGATCATGTTGATGAAGCAGGCGCTGCGGAAGGTGTGGTCTTTTTTGAGGTAGCGGGTGGCGTATTTCTGCAGGCCCTCCCAGCGGTCGATGAGGGTCCCGAACTGGCGGCGTTTGATGTAGAAGAGGGCTTGGATGACGAGGATGGTGATGTTGAGGCCCTGTTTGTCCTGGGAGAAGAGGGGGACTTCGTTGAGGAATTTGCCGAGGCGAAAGGGTTTTTGTTTTTCGATTTCGAGGAAGTGGGCGAAGGCGTCGATGATGCGCCACTGTTCGGCGAGGTTGGCAAAATTGCGGTAGCGCTGGCTGGCGGCGATGGCCTGGCGGACGAGTTCGTCGTCTTCGGCGTGGAAGCCGATCATGGCTTGGTAGATGAGGCAGACGGAGCTGTTGAAGTCGGAATGCTGCATGAGTTCCAGGCCGGCTTGGACGGCGCGGCGGGCGAAGGGGTAGTCTTTGGTTTGGATGGCGAGGTTGACTTGGCGGCTAAAGCCAAAGTGAAAGAGTACTGTATTGGGAATGGGGTAAGTCTTGCCTTGGAAAAACCGCAATGCTTCGTGGCAGATTTGTACCAGTTCTGTTTTGTCACTCCGCAACTCCGCTTCAATGGAGAGCACGAGGTAGGTGTAATAGCAATAACGAAAGCTGGGGTAATCTGCCAGTTGGGGTTCTAGTTCACGGACGTATTGCTGGGCAAGGGCCAGGGTATCCGATTGGCCGTGGCGGGAGCGGGCAAAGTGAGCAACCAGCTCGACGTAGCGGCGCTGGGCTCGACGTTCCGCCAATTGGAGGGCTTCTTGTGTTTCGATGATTTTTTGAAACTTCTTGGCCTTGGTCCAACTCCCCTTGACACTTCCGTAGTACCTAAATAACACATCAGCGGTACCAATGGCCACTTCCGTTACTTCATAACGGACTGCCTTTTTCACCAGTTTTTCCGCGAAAAAAAGCATCTCCTGATACTCGGCCTTGGAGTCTAGTATTTGAATGGATAGGTAGGTTTTCAGGCAGTTGAGGTATTGTCGGTGGTAAGCTGAGGTACTTTCGCTTTCGTAGATTACGCGATCGACGTGGCGGAAGAGGGCCAGCTTGGTTTGGCGGAGGTATTCAATGCGGTGTCGATCATTGGGCCATAGAATCTGCGCCAGGGCACGATCGGAATAAGATGGCTCTCTCAACACTAAGGAACGAAGAGCACGTTCCCTCTTCGTCATACCATCGGGGACGGTTTCTTTTATTAAACTGAGCAAATCTTTCATTGCATTGGTTTTTAGCTTTATTAAATTTCACAAACCACTCATTATCAAACATTTAATATTAATACCAAAAAAAACGCCTCAATAAATAATATTGGAAAAGGTCTAAAAAGTCATAAATGACTCTCGCTACAGCAGATAGCTTGAAGTGGTGAATGGTAATTATTTAATCATTCAAAACAAGTAATCATGACCTTTTCCCAGATTGTACAAAGCAAAACCACTAAAATCTCTTCTCAGAATTCACAGGAAATTAGAGGTGGCCAGAACGAAATTATCATCACTGAGACCTCTAGCCTCTGAGGATAATGAACCAGTATTCTTACGCCCTACTTTTCAGGACTTTGCAATACGCATGTAAATAACGATTCATCTTGATACAAGATTAGCTTACCCAATTTCTATCAAAAGAGGATAAGTATGCAGCAGATTCAACACCTAACTTTCATCACAATTGCGACGGATCAACAAGGCCAACTCAAAGGCGGTGATGATCAAGTCGACATCATCATTTCAGACCTAGGTGGTATTTAAGCCATCCGTTTAGCAATTGTCATACGCCCCCACGCTCACAAAAGGCCGCAGCACCGCAATGCTGCGGCCCATCAGATTGCTAGACGAATGACTCGTCATATAACAAATATACCACAAACCGAGCAAAGCAGGCACATTCGCTAAAGTCAATAAACTGTTATCATCTAGTGAAACAAGTTGCTTTCGTTCAGCTTATTAATGGTCCAACTTTTTGGAAAAAGCCCATACTGAGCGATCAAAAAATCGTGTAAACTGTCATTTTTTCCTGTCTCCCTATCCCCCATCTTTGTCACTGCTAGACCGAAGGACTCCCCTTTATCCAACCAAAACTTTTACCCAATGTCTAGCACTACCCCATCTACTTTTGAATCCACCGACCACGCTCAACTCAATTCACTCCTCCAACAGGTAAATGACCTGCTTCAGGAAAGCCCGGCTACCGAACGTCGCCGGAGCCTACTCAAAGCCTTTCTCAATCTCGCCCTCATTCCCGATGCAGATTTTATCGCAGCCCAAACCAATCGTACCACCACCCTTACCGTGCTCTACGAAGATATTCTCCTCTGGGATGGTTTAGCGGAACCAGCTTGACGGAGCGCTAGGCCTACTACTGAATACGACAACCATACTTTGTACACGATGGCACAAGCCCCATGGGGTGCCCTTTATATTCACTTACCTCCAACAAATTATCAACCAATGCCTACATTTTGTTTCAAACGCTTTCATTTCTTTGGAAGCCTCCTTA
>CALCCH010000159.1 GCA_937899855.1 uncultured Saprospirales bacterium
CGTTCGCAAATGCGCCAATCCCCGTCGAATCCGCTCCTGGAGGGCGTCGGAGCCCAATCCTTCCTCCAGCAATGCCCGAACTTCCGCCGCGTACTGCTCCGCCAGGGCCGGCTGTCCCAATTCCTGATTGAGGCGGGCGACGGCGAGTTTAAAATCCATTTCGTTGCCAAAAAAACTGTAGTCCTGGTCCAGCACCCCACGGCGGCGGTCCATCAGGGCCTGGCTATCGGCGATGCCGGCCCAGTCGGTGAGGGGCTGGCGGTGAAATTGGTAAATCCGGGGGCTGTATTGTTCGTAGTAGTCCCAGAGGGCGGTCAGCCTTTTCCGCAGGGTTTTTTCCGAATGTTTGAGAGAAAATTTCCAACCTCCCCAATTCGAAATGTCGGGATCACGGTGGAGTGCTGCTTCGTCGCCAAAGGCCAGGGGCGCTTCGTTAAAATGCTGCAACTCCGGTTGGGCGCTGACCGCTCGCCCCTGCCAGTCCAGGATGCGGCTGCGTTGAATGCCGATGCGCAGGTTGACCAGTTTAAATTCCGTACTGTACTCCACCAGCAGACAAGCGTAAAAGCTTTCTTCCGCCGTGGTCGGGTAGGGCTGAACGTTTAGAAAACTGTACATCCCCTCCGCCCGCTCGTCTTCCACGATTCCATCTTGCCAGTGGTCCCCCAACTTTTCCCGAAAGAATCGGTAGATCAGCCGGTACTTTTCGTAGCGGGGCCGTTTGTTGCGCTGGCTTCGGTAGGCTTTGATCAGTTTGGCGAGTGGGGTTTGGAGGTCCAGTAGGAATGCCGTCTTGGCGCGCTCCTCGGCCGTGTTTGTCAGCTCCAATTCTTCGCTCAGATCGGGCAGGGCCAGGAGGTCGTCATCCGCGTAGTCGGGATCGGCGCTGTGGAGTTGGAGCCGCTGGGCTTCGGCGAAGGTCCGAATCTGGAGCAGGTCTGGATCTTGGAGCCAGGCCTCGAAATTGGGGGGGACGCCATCGGCGGGGTCGAATTCGCCGTCGAGAAGGCTATTGGCCCAGGTGGCGTACCAGCGTTTGAGGAAGGTGGTTTCGTTTTGTGCCCGTCCGATTTCGAGCAGGCGGTGGATGTGGCGGGGGAGGGGCAGCGCCTCCGGCAATTCTTGCTCCGCTAGGGGTAGGGTCCCCTTGATTCGTTGCCAAAACGCATCCCCGAGTTCGCAGTACAATTGGCCCTCTAGCAGGTAAACGCTCTTTGCTTCCCCAGAGAAATCCGCGGGGATCCAAGCCCCTTGTCCCGACCGGTCGCGTTCCAAAAAATCGCGCTGCTCCGCGTAGTCGGGATGCCGGTCGACGGGAAATTGGTAGAGGTAATGGTGGTCTACCAACAGCTCCCGGAGTCGAAGCCGGGTGTAGCTCGTATCGTAGCGATCGTGGAAGCGGTACAGGTGGTAAATCAGATCCCGCTTTGCGAATCGATTCCCTTCCAAGCGGACGATCAGCCGGATAGCATCTTCGACGAGGTCTTCAATTTGGTGGTAGGACATGGCAGCTTTTATTTTTTTGGCGAAGGTGGTGTTACCATTTTAAAGTTGGCGGGATAAATGTACGATAAGTTGCGGTTTTGGGGGCCTGCTGCCCCCAACGAAACCGCTGGGGGGACTAAGCTGGAATATTTATTTCCTCCGAAGACAAACTAATCTGTAAAAAAAATATTGACCAATGAAAAAATTAATTTGTTCTTTGCTCCTGGCCTTTTGCCTGCTTCCCTTCCTACCCGCGGCCGTCATGACCACCGCTCCGGTGACTCCTCACCGGGAGGTTATCGATTTTGATACCGCCTTTGACCAGCTGCAAAAATCGGTAGACCAACAATTTAGCCTTTCGCAATTTGAATCCGCCGTGGGGCGGCGCGCGAAATTTCGGGAACGGATCGCCCTCAAAGTTTGGCAAAAGAGTGCCCAACGAAAGCTGAGAAAGCTACAGCGAAAACTCGATCGATTTAACTCCACCGATTGTGACCTGTTGGTGCTCCCGGATGGTACCCAGCGGGAGGTGCAGATCATCGCCATGACCAGCGGGGAGATCGAATACCGGGAATGCGGTCGTTCGGACGGGCCCACGTACCACCAAAACCAAGCGGAGGTGTTTGCGATCAAGCACCGCGACGGGACCAAGGCGATCCTAAACGCAGCGGCCAACCCCATTGCCAACGACGGCAGTACGCCGGTCTCGGTGACGGAGCAGGTCAAGACTTCGGGAGCGGTAGCGGTCGGAATACTGGGGGGATTTTTTCTGGGGCTGATCGGGATGTTGTTCTGTTTTATCTACCCCAAGGGGATCATGCGCCAGGCCTTTTGGAAGGGTTGGTTGATTGGATTCCTGATCCTCCTCGCGCTCCTATTGATTACGCAATCGCCTTAGAAGCCATCTCAAAAATATCCTTTACTTGCGTGAATCTCCTTCGTCGATTTGGGCTACGGCAGGTTCATTTTCGCCCCTACTTCGTTGCCAAAAGCGTCGTCCCGATAGGAATCGGGAGCTATGCTCCGTTTTGGCGCCTCGTCGGAACGCAAATGACCACTCCCTCGCCAACAAAAACATTTTGAGATGGCTTCTAGTGGAATGGGAGTCCTCTAGTGATGGAGGACCCATAAAATCCCTAGTAAAAAAACGCCCAACACCACTCCGTACAGCAGCCCTTCCCTAAGTAGGACGCGTGATTTTCGTTGATTCGCGCCTCGGGTTTGGGCTTCGCTTAGGGTGGTGTTGGGCAATTTGCCGTGGTCCCGTTTGGTCTTGCGGTCTTGAAAAAACCGCCGTGGTTTTCTGGCCAGGTGTTCCTTGACCCCGCCCCAGTTGTTCATGGACATACGCTATTTTTTAACGGATGAATTTACCTTTGAGCTGGCGTTTGCAACGACTGACTCTTGGCATCTAGAAATAGTACCGGCGCGATTGGCCGTCCAGAAAGTTCGACCAGCATTCTATCGTTTTCTATCGTTCTTTACTGGTCGCAATAGCTTCAGTGGATCAAGAGGCGAGGTAGCCCAATTTTACGAAAAAGGCATCGGTCAGGTCGCGTACGGTCTGGCGGGCGGCGGGATCATTGAAAAAGTGCCCCACGCCTTCAAAAATTTTGTATTCGTAATCGTTGCCGAGGGCATCCATCTTGTCCTTGAATTCGGTAAACTCGGCGATGGGCGCCAGGTGGTCCCGGGTGCCGTGGAAAAAGAGGGCGGGGACCAGGTCCTTATCCAGCTGGTGAAAGGTGGAGATGGCCTCCGCCTGCTGTTCGGATTTCTTGGCAAACCAGCTGTTCTTTGTGGTATTGTAGGAGGCCGAGTGTACGACAATCGCATTGGGGTGGGCCGACCATTCGGTATCGCTCGGGGGTTCGTAGCCTTTTACAATGGCGGTACAAGCGGCCAGGTGGGCACCAGCGGAAAAGCCCGCCGCCACCACTTTCTCGGGATCGATGCCCAGCGCTTCCGCCCGTTGGCGTGTCCACAAAACGGCGGATTTGGCATCCCGGACACAGTCCAGCAGATTGGAATCGTGGATGTCCAGCAGGCGGTACTCAAACGAAATGGCCACCATGCCCCGCTCCCGGTAGTGCTGACAATCCCGGTAGCCCCACTCCGTGATTCCCATCGACCAACCGCCACCGTGAAAAAACAAATATGCCGAACGCCGATCCCCCGCTTTAAAATCTGCGGGATAAAAAATGTGCGCCTCCAAGGCGACGTTCCCCACCGTCTTGTAAGTCACGATTTCATCGGGTTCTTGCCTTCTTTGCTGAGCCACCGCCACCCGCTCCTCCATCCGTCGGACGTACTCGGGATTTTTACAATCCACTCGAAACTCCGGCAGCAAATCCGCAAGGTACATCACTCCATAATTGTCCATACACTTGTTGAGGTGTTCGTGAAAGAGGTAGTCCTTGATGTCCTGGTGCGCGGCCAAGCTTTTGATCCGTTGGTATTTGGGATGAATTTTTTGGATAGGGGGAAGGTATATTTCGTGGAACGCCTGTACCTATTTATTCCCCGACAGTAAAAAACCGACAGCTAAACCAACAGCTAAACCAACAGCTAAACCGATAGCATAAAAGAATAAAACCCTTGCAATCAATTGATTTACAAGGGTTTATGTGGTTTTGGTGATCCCACCAGGACTCGAACCTGGAACCTGCTGCTTAGAAGGCAGCTGCTCTATCCAGTTGAGCTATAGGACCATCTGTACATTCGGCTTTCCTGCGAAAGCCAGGCAAAATTAGACATTTATTCCCAATTTTACGCGCTTTGTTCAACCATTTTTTAGCTTGCTTTGTTCCCTTTGCCGATGAATTATTTGGTATTTTGCCGCCGTAAAACGAATTAAACCACCCCCTACTATGAGCCAAGTCACCGACGTCAAAATCGAAGCCGGCTGGAAAGCTGCCCTACAATCCGAGTTCCAACAGGCCTACTATTCCGCCATAAAAACCTTCCTCCTCAAAGAACGACAGGCCGGCCACACCGTCTACCCCCCCGGCTCCCAACTCTTCAACGCCTTCGACACCACCCCCTTCGATCAAGTCAAAGTCGTCATCCTCGGGCAAGACCCCTACCACGGGCCTTGTCAAGCCATGGGCCTCTGCTTCTCCGTACCCCGTGGCGTGCCCGCCCCCCCCACGCACGAAAACAACATTTAAGAACAACAAGAAGACCA
>CALCCH010000160.1 GCA_937899855.1 uncultured Saprospirales bacterium
CCATCCCCGCCCTCTAGCATCCGCTTCGTCAGCTTTAGTTATCGTAATATCCGCTTGGTGGACAAACGGATAATATTTCCTAAATTGGGCAGCTCACTAGTGCACTACCCGCCATGGCCCTTTCGATTTTTCGCCGACTGAAGATTCCCCACGTCTTTGCCCTCCTGCTGGGGGTGATTTTCTTTTGTAGCTTGCTGACCTACGTCGTTCCCTCGGGAGAGTACCAGCGTCAGGAACGCCAGATTGGCGAACTCACCCGTACGATGGTGCTGCCCAATACGTTCGAAAGCCTGCCCAAGCACTATTCGCTCCAGGGTGTACTCTGGGGAGAGGCGGTCGAGGGCCAGGCCACACCGGTCGGGATTCTTCAGTTTCTTTCGGCCATTCCGCGGGGCCTGGAGCAGTCGGCCGACATCATCTTTTTTATCTTTATCATCGGTGGGGTCTTTGGCATTCTACAACGGACTGGTGCCATCACCGCCGCCATCCGTAGCCTGGTCAACCGCTTTGCCAATTCGGGGCCCTTGCTCACCATCATTCTGGTATTGGTCATTTCGATCAGCGGCTCTACACTGGGAATGGGGGAAGAATTTATTCCCCTGGTGCCCATCTTTTTATTCGTCTCCAAAGAATTGGGCTACGATCGCATCTACGGCCTGGCCCTGGTCATGCTCGCGGCCGACATTGGCTTTGCCGCCGCCACCACCAATCCCTTTACCGTCCAGATTGCCCAGGGCATCGCCGAGGTACCGCTGGGGGGCGACATTGGCTTCCGGCTGATCTTTTACGCCGCCTGCTTGGCCATCACCCTGACTTACCTGCTCCGCTACGGCGCCCGCGTCAAAAAAGACCCTAGCCAGTCCATCATGGCGGGGGACGACTTTTCCCTGGCCGAGTTCCAGTTGGAAGAGCAGCAGCTGCGGCCGGCCCACTTGTGGATTTTGTTCGTCAGTGCCCTGATCTTTAGCTTCATCATCTACGCGGTGCAGAACATGGGTTGGTGGCTCAACGAGATGGCCGGCGGTTTTATCCTCATTGGCATCCTGGCCGCACTGATCGGCCGCCTGTCCGTAGAGGAAGCCACCAAGGCTTTTACCCACGGCATGACGGAGATGGTGGTGGCCGCGCTGGTGGTCGGCTTTGCCCGGGGCATTCAGGTGGTGCTGATGGATGGTAAAATCATGGATTCTCTGATCTTTTACGCCGCGCAGGTCCTACAGTCCTTCCCCAAGGTAGTGGCCGCGGAGGGCATGCTGGTGTTTCAGTCGCTGCTCAACTTCTTTATCCCCTCCGGCTCGGGGCAAGCCGCTACTACCATGCCCCTCATGGCGCCCCTATCCGACGTGCTCGGCCTCGACCGCCAGACCGCCGTTTTCGCCTTTACCTGCGGCGATGGCTTTTCGAACACCATCATTCCCACTTCCGGCGTATTGATGGCCATGCTGGCCCTGGCCAAGATTCCTTACGACAAGTGGTTGCGCTTTATGCTGCCGCTGTTTTTACAGCTGATCCTGGCCTCGGCCATCTTCCTGGCCATCACCGTGTACTGGTACCAATAGGGAAAAGAGGCGGATGGGAGCGACCGTTTTTTCAAAAAGGGCAAAAAAATAAAAAAAATTTATCCTTATTTTACGGGGCTTCCAAGCGACACATTACGATTTCAACCAAATGACTTTATGGAATTTTACCCTCCGGAGCGTCTATGTAGCGTCTTTTCTCTAGTTCGCGAGTCGGGAAAAGACGACTTTTTCGACTTCACCAGAACTAGGGTTCTGGGTTGGGTTTGGCGGAGCTTTGTACTGCGAGGTTTCCGCAAAGGGGGGCGGCAAACGGCTGCACCTTGAGGGCGGGCTCCCACCCCATTAGGCGAATACCATCCACTCCCCCAATCGCCACAAAATCAAAACTGATTCTCCGCTTAAAAACACCACCATTCCAACAACAAATTTACAAAACCTCCAAGCCATGCGTCTCCTCCTCCCCCTCCTCGGTCTCCTCTTCAGCCAGTGCGACCTCCGTCCCCCCGATCCCGTCCCCGCCCCCCTGCAAGTCGATGGCGGGACGGTCGAACGACTCTCCGATTTCCCCTCCCACTTCGTCGCCCCACGCAACGTCGACGTCTGGCTGCCCGAAGGCTACGGCGACGGTACCTCCTATCCCGTCCTGTACCTGCACGACGGACAGATGCTCTACGCTGCCAGCACGACCTGGAACGGACAAGAATGGGGCGTCGACGAAACGATGGGCCAACTCCTCCGCCAGGCCAGCATCCGCCCCGCCATCATCGTGGGCATCTGGAACTCCGACGCCACGCGCCACGCCGATTATTTTCCACAACGCCCCTTCGAAAACCTCTCCCCAAGCTACCGGGAGTCGCTCCTACAAAAAACCAAACCCGGTACCGATGCCCCCCTCTTTGCCGCCGCAGTACAATCGGATCGCTACCTCCAATTCATCACCGAAGAACTCAAACCCACCATCGACCGACAGTACGCCACCCTCCCCGAGCGCGAGCACACCTTTATCGGTGGCTCCAGCATGGGAGGCCTGATTTCCATGTACGCCCTCTGCGAATACCCCGAAGTATTCAGTGCCGCTGCCTGTCTGTCCACCCACTGGCCAGGAATCTTTGAGGTGGAAAACAATCCCATTCCCGACGCCTTTATTGCTTACCTCCGGGAGCAACTACCCGACCCGGGAACGCAGCGCTGGTACTTCGACTACGGTACGGCAACCCTGGATACGCTGTACGAACCCTTTCAGGTGCGGGTCGATGAAATCTTTCGGGAAAAGGGGTACCCCACAGCAGATTGGCAAAGCCTTAAATTTGCGGGTGCCGACCATTCCGAAAATGCCTGGCGGCGGCGCCTGGCCGTTCCCCTCCAATTCCTACTGGGCCCCCAATAAAAAAACCCTCCTCCCGAAGGAAGAGGGTCATTCCAAGAACTGGTTTCAAATAGTTCCAGAACAGCATCTTATACTATCTTGATAGTATCATTTTTTGAGTGGCCGTATGTTGAGGCGTCTCCAGCCGGACGATGAACAATCCTTCGTTGTCCAAATCCGTCCGGTAGATCGTTCGTTCGTGATAGCCCGCCGCAAATTGGCCACGGAATTGTTGGACCAACCGACCCGTCGGATCAAAAATGCGGAGGATGAGGGGGCTGTCTTCCGGTAAGTAAAAAGATAGGGTGGTCTCCTCCTGGAAGGGATTGGGGCGATTGGGGAAGAGGCTAAAGGCGCGATCCGCAAACTCGGAGGCCGGTTCGAATACCAGGCGCGGCTGGAGGATTTGTACCGCCTCCACCGGAGTCGCCCGGTGGTAAGCTTCCGCCCGTAAGCTTTGCCCAGAGAGGCCCAGGGCTTTACTCCAGCTCGTACCCACCCGCGCCTGAAAACGCAGGCGAAATAAGGGTCCGTCCACCACTTTCGCCGAGCCAGCTGCTGCCCAGCTGACCAGCCAGCGACCACTAAGCCCATCGTTGACCAAACTCTCTACGTGGTTACCTTCCCCCGTCGCTTCGTAGCCCAGGTACGCTAATTGAGTAGGGTCAAAGGCCAGTTCCCACTGAAAGCCTTGGAGGGTTTTGCCTTCCTCCGCGCGAATCAACAACTCGTATTCCCGCCCCGCTACCAGTTCGCGATCGACGGCCGAGAGCAGCCAGGGCTCGCGACGGTCGTTTGCCAGAGCGCCCGCGTTGTTTTGAGCGCTTCCGTTGACGTCGCCGACCTTGAGGGCAATGAAGTTGACGTCCGCCATATCTTGTTGCAGACTGGGAATTTGGTAGACCTCCGGGAAAGGCGAACGGAAGGGATCCTCGGGGTCGGGAAAGGTGTGGGTAGCATCCACAAAACGCCAGGAGGTATTGTTGGGAAAATCATCCCGGAAATAGAGCAGCAACTTTTGGATGTCGACCAAGTCCAGGGTATTGATGCGGCCGTCTTTGTTGACGTCGGCGGCAATTCGTTTGTAGGGGGAATCCAGTAGCTCCAATCCGATGAGGTGCCGGCTGATTTCTAGCAAGTCCAAGGTACTGACCCCGTCGCGGAAATCCGTGTTCAATCGCGGGGTGACGCGGTAGTCTTCGAAGGTTTCCAAATCGTTGAGCGTGTAGGCCCCATCGCTGTCCGTAAAGCTAAACTGCGCATCCCCCACCGCTACCTTGACATCGCTCAGGCTGGCTCCGTTTTCTCGTTCCACCAGACCCGACACCCGCGCGTTCGGGCTGGGGGTACAGGCAAAATTATTATCCTGCACCACGATACTGGTGGTAACATAATCCCAAGTACCGGATTGGTCTTGTACCCAAAAATCGACCGCCACTGTATCAGGGTAAGGGCCAGCGGTATTGTTACAGTCAAAGGTGAGAGTAGCCGTACTACCGGGGGGAGGCGTCGATTGGCCCGCTCCCAGGGAGGGATAATTTAACAGCCGTTGGGCAATGCTTCCACAAAGGTCGGTCGAACCCCCATCCACCATCATCGCCATCAGGTCGACGCTATTCGTCGCCGGATTGATGTCCAGTGCGATTCCATCCAAAGCCAGCGCAATCGGTGGCAAGGAATCGGCTACCGTGACGATCTGGACACACTGCCCAATATTGCCACAGCGGTCCTCCGCTTTCCAAACGACCAGGTGGCTACCCAGGGGTAAATTTTCGGTAAACATCGAGTCGCTTCCGCTAAATTCAAAGATATTCCCCGAGCTGCTGGAATTGTTGAGGTCGATGGCGAGGCTGTACACCAAATCGGCCGCGTTGACGCAATTGTCGCTGGCAGTTTGGCGCAGGCTCACCGAGGCTTCGCAATTGGCATTGAAGCTACGCACCGCAATAATGGTATCGGCGCAGGCCTCAAAAATAGGTGCATCGGTATCAACAATGGTAATCAGTTGATCGAAGCGCCACTGTCCCGGATTGCCACTGGGATTGGGGAAAGGGGGGGGATAATTGCACAGGTCGGTCACCACCCAGGTCCGCCGAATCTTGCGGCAAGAGTTGGGGTCGGGACTGATTTCGGTATCGCTGGAAGTTACGCTAATCAAAGCGCAAGCATCGTTGTTGAGGATGGTCGGGCTGCCCGTCACCGCGGGGTTGGTATCGGAGGCGCAGCTGCCGCCGCTGAGAGTGTAATTGAAATCAGTGGGCCAGATGACCTCGTCGGTGGGGTCGCTATTGCTTGCGTCGGTATCGTTGATAAAGTTATGATCTTATTCGA
>CALCCH010000161.1 GCA_937899855.1 uncultured Saprospirales bacterium
TCATCAGTGTTTCATCTCCGCTTTGTTCAACTCATATATGACTCTTAAATAAGGCAGTCTGATCGTTCCGCGTTTCAATTCCGCAAGGTGCAATTCAAAGCCCGCCTCCACAAATATATAAAAATTTGACGATCAATGACTTATCCAGCGTGGGAATGGAGCAATTCGAGGTATCGAGTCGTCGACCCCCGGTAGCGCCATTTGCCCCGGGGGTCGACAACCTACCTAAGATGCTGAATATCAAATACTTACACAAAAACAACGCCTGGACGGACCCCATCCAACCTACTTCCAAGCCCGGGTCGACGACTTGGGCCCACATCAAACGCGTTCCAAATGGAGGCCCTCGCGCCCCTACTCCACCACCAGCCGCCCCGTGTAGCGCGCCGCGCCGCGCCGGAGTTCCAGCAAGTACACCCCGGGCTCCAGCGCAGCCGTAGCCACCGGGGTCGGCGTCGTTATTTGTTGAGGCATCTGCCGGACCAAACGGCCATCCGCCGCGTACAGCACCAGCTCAAAGGTCTGCCCCTCCAAAGCAGTGGGCAAGTCGAGATAACAGTAGTCCGTAGCGGGATTGGGAAACACCGAAACGGTCCCCCCGGCCGCAACCGGCGTCAAACCCGTCAGGGTTGCATCGTAGATGTCGACCAGGTCACTGGCGCCGATGGGCAGGTCACCCCCCGCAAAATAGGCGCGATCTCCATCGACCACCGCCCCCATCGAATGCCGACCCTCCGATAGCTGGTCGGTACGCCACTCGTCCGTCCGGGGATCGTAAATCTCGATGAGGTCAAAATTCCCTTCGCCATTGTTGCCCCGACCACCGACAAAAAACAGTCGATCCCGGATTACCACGGCGGCAATCGCCGAACGGGGCGTCCCGAGGGAGGCGGTCGTCCAGGTCCCCGTCGCGCCGTCGTAGACGTCGATGCGGTCGGAGACGTCGTAATCGTCCTTGACCCCACCGGCAAAGTAAGCTTTGTTGTCCAACACCACGGCCGCTACCCCACTGCGATCCTGAGAGAGGCTGTCCTGCGTCCACTGGTCCGTAGTCCGGTCGTAGATGTCGACGGTGTTGAGCCGGTCGGCCAGATAACCGTCAAAGCCCCCGGCAAAGAGGACCTTATCCCCCATGCTGACCGCCGCCATGAGACCGCGGGGCCGATCGAGGGGATGACTGTCCAACCATTGTTCCGAAGGAATGTCATAGATGTCGATGTAATCGCCACCGGCGACAAACACCTGATCGCCGCTGATCACGATGGATTTTAAACCAGTGACCTTGGGTAGGGTTTCCTGCTGCCAGGTTCCGGTACTGGCGTCGTAGATGTCCATGACCCGGGCAATCGAACCGATACCCGAGCTACCAACGAAGAAGGCCAGGGAGCCACTGGCGGCGGCGGCCATTTCGTCGCGGGCCTCGGAAAGGCTGTCTACCGACCAAGTGCCGGTGGCGGTGTGGTAAATGTCCACGCGTTTGGAATGCCCAAAGGGCGTGAGTCTAAAGCCCCCCGCAAATAGCAATTGGTCACCCACCTTGCAGGCGGCCAGTTCCCAGCGGGCTTCGGAAAGCCGATCGGTCGACCACTGGGCGTGGCCGAAAAAGGGCAGCAGCAAAAGAAGGAGAGAAAGGAGGATGGTCATTTTCGTTTTCATACACTTGCGGTTTACTAAATGGATAAAAAAGCGGTGCCCACCAATCAGTGGGTACGACATCTAAGATACGTTTTTGGGGGGGAATATCAATTTACCAATCGTAAGCATGCACTTGGGCAACGGCACCTTGCACCTCCACAAAGAGCAACTTTTGGTTGTACACGTCGATCCGCCAGTCCATTTTCAGATCGAAGGTCCGCACCAATTTCGGGGCTTCGCCACGGCGGTTGGAGACCCACAATTCACCGGCATCGGCCTTGGTGGGTTGGGTGACGACAAACAGGCGATCGGATTGCTCCCGGGGATCGAGGTCGTAATTGTTGAAGAGGAAAGTACCTGATTCGCTAAATTCCATCCGGCGCAACTTGTCATTATACTCCGTTTCGTAAATCAGGTGCAGGATACAGCGCTCCGTTCCCGGAGCAAAGAAATAACGCAGCTCGTCTGCGGCAATGTCGTAAATACCGAGGTTGTAAACCAGCCGGGGGTCGGCCTCGTACTTGGTCCCCAGGATGCCCGTCTTGGCGGCGGGGCCGATTTTGAGGTAAAGCAGGTTAAAGGTCCGATCGTAGGCGGTCGGCTCGATGGCTTCCGGGTGCTTGCCCATGGTGATTGTGATTTTTAACTGGCATCAGGCCGCTGGCCCGTTGCCGAACATTTTTCGAATCCCAGCAAACAAACCGATAACGCCTAGCGCGATGATTTTCCAAAACTTCGCCAGGACTAGCCCGATTTTGGCAAAGAAGCCCGCCTTCATCAGCACCTTTCCGGCAATCAGCCCCCCAATGCCGTAAGCCGCAACTTGGTCCAGGTCCGGGTTAAAATCAGCGTAGCGGTGGCCTTCCTTAAAATTCACACTGCTCA
>CALCCH010000162.1 GCA_937899855.1 uncultured Saprospirales bacterium
GCCACCCAGGCTTTGCCAATGCGCCAGTGGGGAAGCGGCTTCGTAACCCGGATTGCGCAGCAGGTTGTTGGTACAAGTCAAGGGATCGTCCGCCGCTCTTACCTGTACCAGACGCTGTACCGTATTGTTAGTCTCGTCGCTCTCGGTAAGGTCGTTTAAATCATCCACCCGAACGATCAACCAGTACACCCCTTCGGGAAAGACATCGGCGAGCAGTAGGGAAGGCTGATCCTGATAAACCTGGTTGGTGCCCGCGAGGCTAAAGGGATAGTTGGCCGGACTGATGCGCAGGTCATCCGCCGAAATGTTGGGATCGATGGACAAGTAGACCTCGTTGCTCAAACTGGCGGTCGTAGGAGCGCCCACGTTTTGGTAAACGAAGGGGATGGGCACGGCCGTTTCCTTGATGATTTCGCTGGGTACATTGGGCCCAAAGTCGACTACCAGATCGGGTAGGGTGTTACCCACGCTACAGGGGGCGGGTGGGAGAATGGTTTCGCTGGCGGTGCAGGCCCCTTGATCGTCTTCGATAATCAGTTCGAAGCCGCCGCTGCTGATGAGGAAGGGCAGGCTGCTTTGGGCCTGGCCGTAGGGCAAGCTGTTGAGGCTAAAATTGGGGCCGCCCGGCTCCAGAGCGATGGCGGTTAGGGTGTAGGTCTGCCCCAGGCTGGTTCCCTGGGGATCGACCTGGAGGGTATAGGTGTCGTCGTCGGGATTGGCGGTGCCTTGGTCATCGCAGGTCAACAGGGTTTGGATAGCGCTGATGGTACAGGGGCTCTGGCCCCCGTTGAGGATGATGACCACCTCGTCGTCTTCCTGGACGCTGGGAGGCGTGCCGTTGCCCGGGCTGGAGTCGACATCGTTTTCCCGGTGCGCGGCGACCTGGGCGTAAACGGGGATGGCCCCCGCACTGAGGGTAAACAGCCGAACGTAGAGGGTGGCTTCCGCACCGGGGGCGAGCGCACCGACGTTCCATTCCCCCACCCAATTGAAGTAGGCTCCCTGACTGACGTTTTGAATGACGATGGCCAGGTCCGCAGGAATGGGGAAGTCAGCCAGGATATCCGTCATGGGGGCATCGCCCGTATTGCGGATCCGCAGCTCGAAGTTGACATTGCTAAAGGCCGGGGGATTGGTATTGTTGACGACGAGGCTCAAACTGAGGTCGGGGCCATTATTGGGGGGATTGACGCCCAGCGGAATTCGCCACCACTCCAATCCCGATTGGCCCTGATTGCCTACGAAGTAGAGGGCTCCATCGAAAAAGTAAAGGGAATCCTGAATGTCGATAAAGTCGCTCAGGTCGGTGTGCAGTCGGGTTCCCGCCGTCGTCCCATCCGATTCCCACAGCTCGTACGCCTTCCGGCAATGATCGATCAGGAAATAGGCCTTGCCATCGGCTTCTACCGCGTACTTGGGACAAGAGCCCGCCACTCCGGGGACGATGTCCCTGAGCAGTTGGGTGCCCCCCGTCGTTCCATCCGTCGTCCAGATTTCGTACCCACTATTGCCATCATTGACCGCACAGTACACCCGATCACCGACGGTACTGAGGTATTGAAAATTAAAGTAATCGACGATGGGCAATTCACGTAGGGTCGTGATGGCATCCGAACCACTGCCGGTCCGGTACAAGCGCTCGTGATCGGTAAAGATCAGGGCCCCGCCGAGCGCAGCGGCCTGGCGGTAGAGCCCATCTCCGTACGCCCGCCCGAGGAGGGACGGGCTACCGTCGGGATGTTGCCAGTACTCCAGCGGAAAGACCTGGTTACCATCAAAGCGGTAAGCCCCACTGCGAAAGGTAAAACAACAGCCCAAGCTCGGACCCGGGGTAAAGATGGATTCCTCGGTCAAAAAATAGAGGTTATTCCCCACCTGCCGCAAGTCCGTGATGTCGTCGATGTTCCAACCTCCCGCATCGATGGACACTTGGCTAAAGCCACTGTTGTCCGCGGCCACGTTTAGTCGAGTCGTTCCGAAATAGGGGTAATTGTCGGTAGGCTTGTCGGTGAAATAAAGTTGCTGTTGAAATTCGATGACTTCTTCCGTTCGGCTGGACGGAAAGACCAAAGCGCTGCTGGTCCCGTCGTAGCGATAGATGGCCTCGCCGGAGGAATAGTACGCTTGTCCGCGCCAGACCGTCTGGTACTGGGCCCGGTCAACGGGAGGCTGCCAGCCCGTAGCCACTTGCGCAATTTGATCGGAGGCGGCAAGGGCCCACTGCGCGGCGCCGTTGCCCGCATCGGCTCGGAAGCTCAACTGGTCGGAGCTCAAAAAAGGCCCCCGGATTTGGGCGTCGGCATCGTAACCCGCCCAGTCGCCCACCAGCGACTCGATTTGCCCCGTACTGGGATCGAAGGACCAGCGATTGGCAATGCCTTGGGGAGCGGCATTGGTGGAGTAGAGTAGGCGTCCGTCCGGTAGGTAATAGGTGGCCTGGTCAAAATTGACGGGGGTGAGGAAATTACCCGTGGTCTGGGTGCCGGCACGGGTCCCGTCGGTACGCCACAGCTCGCCACTGAGGTTGAAGGCGGGGCTGATGACGAAGTAGCCCGTCCCGCCATTGGCCCCCAAGCTGATGCGATTGCCCGAAGGAGGCAGGGCCAGCCGTTGGATCTCGGTCGTCCCCGCGGGAGTACCATCCGTGGCCCAGAGCGCCACCCCGGAGCCATTTTCTCGGATCAAGTAAACCAGGCGATCCGGCAGCTCGATGATCTGGGCCTGGGTAAAGGGCGTCAAATTGGTATTGCTCAGGACCTGAGTTCCCGCATCCGTACCGTCGGTGACCCACAGGTCGGCCGTGCGTTCGTTGAGGAAGACGACGCGATTGCCCACGCCACGAAAACTGCGAAACCGCGGATCAAAGCTATTGCCCACCCAGGCCTTTACCAGGGTCAGCGCCGCGGGATCATTCCCGCTGCGGTAGATGTAATTGCCCACGGTGGTACTGAGGCTGCCGTTTTGGAAGAGGCGGTAAAAAAGGTAGGCCTCCTCCCCGGTCACGACCAGATCAAGGCGGTCAAAGAACTGCTCCGTCGGATCGGCCACGGGGATGATTCCGCGCTGGCGGGTCGTTATGGCCGTTCCCTCGGTTTCCCAGAGCCGGCGAAAACGATCACTGGTGGTAAAGAGGGCAACGGTCGTAAAAAAAGCCTTGCCCGTGTCGTTTTGTACCGGGCCACTGATCCGCTGTGGGATGATGCCACTGGTGAGGTCGACCACCAGTTGGGTTTGGTTGGTGGCGGGATGGTAGGACCACAGCAAGCGGTTGTTGTCGGTGGATAGGTAAATCCGATCCCCCGCGACACTCAAGTTTTCGGGGCCGACGAAGGAGCTGTAGTCGGGAATGAGATCGGCCACCAGTTCGGTACCATCGGGGCTGCCATCGCTGCGAAAAAGCTCGACGCCACTTTGCCCGTCGTTGGCCAAAAAGTAAACGTAGTTGCCCAGGCTGACCAAGTGGATGGGGGAGGAGCTACGGGCGCCGGGATAAATATCGGCGACCATTCGGGTACCCGCGAAGCTGCCGTCGGTGACGTACAGTTCGCGACCGTAGCGGGCGTCATCCTCAACGAAAAAAACTAAATTGCCCAATTGGGCCGAGTAGCTGTCGTTGTTCAGTCGATTGGGATCAAACTGAGGACTGCGGGTTTTGAGGTCCTGTACCAGGCTGGGGCTAGGGGCTTGTCCCGACAGAAAGAACGCGGGGAATAAGCAAGACAGGAGTACCAGGAGGTGCCTCGGCGGATACACGCAAAAAGAAGCATTCATAGTCTTATCTTGTAATGGTTAGAGAGGGTTAAAAGGTATCAATTGTAAGATCGTACCTTTAATTTCACCAAACTCACCGGCATTTCCAAAAACAGATTTCCCAATTCTCCAATGAAAAAAGGGCTGGTAAACAAGATAAGTAATTGAATATGAGAATTTTGAAGGAGAATTCTACCAAAGGAATTTTGAAAGTGATGCTTCAGCGGATGGTCCAATCCGACCCTGGGCCTCACCGGATGCTCATTTGCTCGCCTCAATCTTGATCTCGGAATTTTGGATTTCTCGCAGTAGCCGTTCTTCCTCGATGATGGTTTTAAGGGACTTGTTGTCGAGAGGGTCCACCGCCTTGATGCCGACGATCTTTAGTTCCGTACGCCGGTTCTTCTGGTGGGCCTGTGCATCACAAAGTACGCCATTGCGACAGCGATTCACCAGCTGCGTTTCTCCGTAGCCTTTTGCCACCAAGGTCCCCATTTCGACGCGCCCCCGTTCGATCAGGTAGGCGACTGCGGCCTGCGCTCGCTTTTCCGAAAGCTGTAAGTTGTAAGCCGCCGAGCCACGGGAGTCCGTATGCGAACCCAGCTCGACGGTAACCGCCGGCTTGTCTATGAGCATGCCCACCAGATTGTCGAGCTCCACGGCGGCATCGGCTCGGATATCCCACTTGTCGTAATCGTAGTAGATGTTTTCGATCTGGTAGGTGGTGTTGAGTTGAAGGGGTTCCAACTCGACGTTGGCGAGGAAAGTTCCCATTTGGTTGCCGGAGCTCATGACATCCAGGACGCCCGGCTCGACCGTGCCGAGGCCATCAAAACAGAGGATACAGCCCTCCACATCGACGTAAGCCTCGATGCGTTTGTTGAAATAGCCTTCCCGACGGATCATGATGGTGTAGTGGTGGCCCCGTTCAAAATTGAATTTAAAAGTGGGGTAGGGCCACTTTTGGAGGACCAATTCTTCACTCCGAGTCGTATTGTTGTAAATTTCGATGCGTGCACTGTCGATGGCTCGGACGGTGCCCACCTCCGCGGTCACCTGCCGAGGCTCGGCGATGGTGACGTCAAAGACGTAACCCGGTTTGCGTTCGAACTCCATTTTGAGATAGTACTTTTCCCCGTCCCGTAGCGCACTGCGCGCGATCTCCCGCTGTCGGGGTAGAAATAGCTTTTTCTCGGCTACCACCAGCAAATCGCGATTGCGGGGTACCGTTACTCGAAAGACGCCATTGGCATTGGTCGTGGCCCGGGCGAGTAGCTTGCCCTCGGGTTGGGTCAATACTTTGATGCGAACGTTCTTGACGTAGCCCCGGTTGTTGGCTTCAAAGACGTAGCCCTCCAAGATCAATGGAGTGGGGGGCAAAGTATCGGGGGCTTGGCCAAAAAGGGGGGCCAGGGCTAAGGTGTTGATACCACAGAGGACGAGTAACAATGGCAACTTCATGGTGGGGTCTTTTTGAGCAGTGGGCAGTAGATCGGTAATCGATTACGATCTGCTATACGTAGCCGGGATGGAATTTGTTTGCAAATACATGATAAAAATATCGTATACGTTGGGAAAAGAATGGCATCCGGCTGGGGTGGGAACTGGGGAGAAAAAACTAAGCCCCGAACGGTGGTCGGGGCTTTGCTGGCGGGAAGGGGATGCGCAGGGGGAAACGCAGGGCGAATGTGCCCCCGATCCTTAGGCTTTCTCTTCCCAGATACGGGCGAGATGGACGATGGTGGCTACGGCTTTTTCCATGTCCTGTACCGATACCCATTCGTGTTTGGAGTGAAAGGCGTGTTCACCGGCGAACAAGTTGGGGCAAGGGAGGCCCATAAAGGAGAGCCGGGAGCCGTCGGTACCGCCGCGGATGGCGGAGGGTTTGGGCGCGACGCCCGCTCGCTCGATGGCCTCGATGGCGTTGGTCGAAATTTGTGGGTGCTGCGCCACGATTTTTTTCATGTTCCGATACTGCTCCACCACCTCGATATCCGCTCGGGAGTGGGGATAAGCGTTCAGCACCTCATCGACGATTTGGCGGAGTTCCGCGGCGTGTTGGGCGAGCTTTTCATCGGTGAAATCGCGGACGATAAATTTCAGGGTACTTTGCTCCACGCCCCCCTGGACCTGGTAGGGATGGACAAAGCCTTCCCGCCGCTCGGTACTCTCCGGCGACAGGCGATCCTTGGGCAGTCGGGCGAGGACTTCTCCGGCAATTTTGAGGGCACTTTCCATTTTACCCTTGGCAAAACCCGGGTGGGCACTGACGCCGTGAATGGTAATGGTGAGCGCATCGGCAGAAAAGGTCTCGTCTTCAAAGGAACCGAGGGTTTCGCCATCAATGGTGTAGCCAAAGTCAGCTCCCAAGCGCTGGAGGTCTACCTTGTCGACCCCGCGTCCGATCTCCTCGTCGGGAGTGAAGAGGATGCGAATTTTGCCGCGTTTGACCTCGGGGTGGGTCATAAAGTAGTGCGCCGCGTCCATGATTTCGGCCACGCCGGCCTTATTGTCGGCACCGAGTAGGGTGGTGCCACTGGCGGTGATGATGTCGTTGCCGTACTGGGCGGCGAGATCGGGATGGTCGGCCTGGCGGATGATTTGTTGCGCATCGTCGGGCAGGACCAGATCCTGTCCCCGATAGTCTCGGTGGACGATGGGTTTGACATCCTTGCCACTACAATCGGGCGAGGTATCCATGTGGGAGCAAAAGCAAATGACGGGCACGTTTTTGTCCGTATTGGCGGGAATGGTCGCGTAGACGTACCCAAATTCGTCCAATTCGGCATCGGCAATGCCCATGGCCCGGAGCTCTTCGACCAGCACCCGACCCAGGTCCTTTTGCTTTTCCGTAGAAGGCTGGGTGGGGGAGGCGGCATCGGATTGGGTATCGATGGTCACGTAGCGCAAAAAGCGCTCGCTTACGGTCGGGGTATAATTGGCTAAACTCATACTATGGTTCTTATTATGGTTGTGGTGTAGGACCCAAAAATAAGAAATGCCCGGAGAAATTGTCTCCGCAAAGCCCCGGAAGATTTTGTGCCGAGCGGCTTCCCTCGCCGCTCCCGGTACCCGTGGCCCCGCGGGCTCTTGAGGACAGCACCCCATTGTGAGGAAAATAATTTTTCTCATTCGGTGCAACCCTGGTCATTTTTACGCACTATTAAGGGTAATGATCGGAACCTTGCTCACAGCACCCGGCCCCGATTACGACTAATTGATCACAAAAGAGGATACCAAAAATGAAACATTCCATTTGGATCGCCGCGGCTTTTTTCCTGGTCCTGGCGAGCTGTAGCAAA
>CALCCH010000163.1 GCA_937899855.1 uncultured Saprospirales bacterium
GTCGTAGCTGGGGTGGAAGTATCCGACCAGGGAAGCCCCCGTTTTGAGGAGTAGGGGCCCGTTTTCATAGCCAAAATTCAAATTGACACCCTGATTTTTATCGTTGGCCTGATTGAAGTAGGCAAAGCGGAAGGTCGTCGTATCGATCGCCGGTGCAATTCCCCCATCCTCGGTCTCCACAAATTCGAACAAGCCAATCTTCTGCTCGATGCGGTTGTAAAAGCCCTTGATCTTAAAACTCACCGCCTCTCCATTGTCGCCTTCGTGATCGTAGTGAAAGCTCACCTGGAAATTGTCGGATTGCTCCGCCAATAAATCGGGATTGCCGATGATGTAGTGGTTGATGTCGATAAACCTAAAGAAAAGCTCTTTGAGATCGGGGCTGCGGAAGCCCTTGCCGTAGGAGGCACGGAAGGCCCAATCTTCATCGATGTTGTATTTGACGTGTACCGAAGGGACGAGGGGGGCATCGTAGCGCGAATTGTAGGCGTAGCGCAAGCCCCCTTCCAACTCCAGGCGATTCCAGGGCTGGTAACGCACCTGCCCAAAAACGGCGTAATCCTGAATTTCGCTAAAGTTCTCCCGGCTGCTCAGGCTGTCCTGAATCCGCTTCCCCGTGGCATCGTCGTAGCGCAAATCGAGCCCAACCTGAAACTGGAGGGGCGAATCGTCGTACTGGCTGGCGAAGGTGGTCCGCCACTGGATGGCCGAAAAGCGGGAGGTATCCTGCTGTCCTTCGAGGAGGATCTCCTCTTCGGGTTCAAAATTGCGCCGGTAGCTGTTCTTGTAGCGCCGGAAGCGGTTGTAGCCCAGTACCGATTGGATAAAGTAATTTTTGGCCACCTCCCCGGAATAGTTCAACGCGTGATCGATGCGGAGGGTCTGGTACTGGTCGTCAAAAGAGTAGGGTTTGAAATCGGGGCGGCGGACCTCGCCCAGATTGGTGACGTTTTCATCCAACACGCTAAAGCGGTACTGCAAGTCGTGACCGCCCTCCAAAAAGCGAAGGCTACCTTCGGCGTATTTCTGCTCCTTGGGATTCCATTCCTGATAGCGCAAAGAATCGACCAGACCAAAGCCGTCGAATTCATTTATGCCCCCACTCAGGGCCAGCAGCCATTGGGAGCCCAGGCGACGACCCAAATTGGCCTGTACCGTGCGTTCGCCCCGGGTTTCGTACTGAAATACGACTCCCACTCGATTGGCATTGACCTGGGATTTACGGGTAATCAGATTGATGACCCCAGCGAGCGCGTCGGTTCCGTAGCCCACCGACAGCGGACCTTCGACAATCTCGACGCGTTCGACGTTTTGCATATTGATTTGGGAAAGATTGATGTTCCCCCCCTGCCGACCGATGATGGGGACACCGTCGATCATGATTTTGACATTTTGCCCACTCAGCCCCAGCAGTTGGACGCTGCTCCCCAAAACGAGGTCCTGGCGGATGCGCAGTCCCACCTCCTGTTGGAGGGCTTGTTCCAAGTTGTTCACCCCACGGGCCTCCAGGGTGCTCCGTTGGATGGTTTGGATATCGTGGAGGGCATTGCGACTGTCGGTAGGGGCGTACTGGGCCGTGACGACAATATCGTCCAGATCAATCGTCCACAGCGAACTGTCGATGGGGCTCTGGGCCATTAGCAGGGTGTGGGTACTGATCCATAGGCAAAGGAATAGCAGTACCTTAAGCTTGTTTTTCATAAGCGTTTTGAATTTTGGGGAGCTGGGCGACGGTTTCTCGCCAAGCTTCCAATTCGGGGATTCCGGGTTTGCGTTTACCAAAACAATAGATGATAAGTTGCCCCTCGCGATCGAAGACTTCCAATCCCGTAACGATGCCATCCGCCGTCGGTTTTTTCACCACCCAGACCTGATCGACCCCATCCAGATTGAGGTGGAGGTTGAAGTCGGGGTCCATGATATTGAACCACTGCTCCATCGGAAAGAGCTTTTTGATCGGGCCAGTGTGTATTTGAATACAGCCCGGGCTATTGGCAAACACCATGATGGGAAGCTGGCGTGCCGCCACGCTTTCGAAGAGTTGAACAATGCCTTCCTTAGCCACGGGATAGGCGTGGTCCGCGGGGGCCAGGCGCAGGGCTTGTAGCCGCTGTACCTTGTGCTTGCGGAGGAGCGGAAAGAAATCGTGGGTATCCTCCAACGCCAGCCACTCCGCTTGAAAAGCCGCTACGTCCACCTCGGCGTCGCTGTGGTATTCCTTCGGTTCCACCGGGCTGTGGTTGATCGTGGCGGGGGTGCCTTGGTCCTCACCGCGGTATTCGGCCACCAGTTGGTGGTAGGCCGTTTCGTCGGAATGGGGGGTCAGGTAAATTTTGTGAACGGCGACTCCCCGATCGTTGAAGAATTGTAAGCCGTAGAGCGGCTTTTTCGTACGGGGGTTGAGCTGGGTCGAAGCGTAGGCGTAGCTCCACTGCGTCATAAAAAAGCGCAGATCGATGTCGGGATTGACGGCTACCCCCATCTGTCCACCGTGCATAAAGGAGATGTTGTCGTAGATGCCTTTGCGTTCGTGAACGGCGTATTCGTTGCGGGTGAGCGCCATGACCTTTCCCAGGGCCTTGACCTTGGGTAGGAATTCTTTCCAATCACCCGCCAGGCGGATGAGTTGGTCCCCCAGCTGCAACTCTAACAGTTCCAGTTCGCTGACTTCCAGCGCCTGAGCGGCGTTGCGGATTCTCAGTCGGGGTTGTTCGTTCTTTAGTTTTTGATACCTTTCGCGAAGGTTTTGATTATTACTCTGCATGATAAAAAGTTTGTGACCTATAAATTCAAGTGCCAATGGTTTATCGAACTAGGAAGCACTCCGGTTGGGGAGTGCGGAATCGGGAATTTCGTGAAATGCGGTGATTTGGGGACATTGATAGACGGGGTTTTGCATCACCACGGCGCGGATGCCGTAGGCTTGTTGAATATTGCTTTCGTTAAATACTTCCTCGGGGCGACCGATCGACAGGGTTTCGCCCCGGTGTAGCAGTAGGATGCGATCGGCGTACTGGGCGGCGAGGTTCATGTCGTGCACGACGATAAAGATACCAAAGCTTTCCTCCCGGCTCAAGCGGCGGAGGAGGTGGAGCAAACGGTGCTGGTGGGCCAAATCGAGGCTGGCCAGGGGCTCGTCGAGGAGGAGGAACCGGGTGTGGCGGGGCTGGCGGCAGTACACCTGGGCCAGGACGCGGGCGAGGTGGACGCGCTGCTGCTCACCTCCCGATAGGGTCAGAATGTTGCGATGCTGCATACTCTCCAGGGCCACCTGTTGCAAACACCATTTGGCGACGTCCATACTTTCTTCCTTGCTCTCCAGGCTCGCGTAGGCGTAACGTCCCATCAGTACGACTTCCAGCACCGACAGGGCAAAGGACAGTTCGATCTTCTGACTCAGGATGCCCCGCATCCGGGCGAGCCGGCGGGGTGCCCACTGGAGGATATTGCGGTGGTTGATGGAAATAGCGCCTTCCACCATATTCTCCTCCCCACCAATCGCACGGAGGAGGGTCGACTTTCCCGCACCGTTGGCACCGAGGACGGCGAATACTTCACCCGGTTGGACCTCAAAACTGACTTGTTTGAGAATCTTACGAGCGCCTTTTTGTATCGTCAGATCGCGTATTTCAATCATAGCGTATGGCTTAAAATGAGCGATGGCTCGTTTGGCGCAAAATCCCGATAAAGACGGGAGCACCAAGTAAAGCCGTCAAAATCCCGATGGGCAATTCCACCGGGGCGATGATGGATCGGGCCAGCGCATCCGACAGGATCAGAATAATGGCCCCCAAGAGAGCCGAGTTGATCAACAGGGGACGGTGTAGCGTTCCCCGGGAGAGTCGTATGAGGTGCGGAACGACCAAGGCAATAAAGCCGATGGCGCCGCTCATGGCTACGCAGGACCCCACGGCCAGTGCGGCACTGACTACGACCCACAGTTTGACCCGCTGGGTGTTTACCCCAAGGTATTTGGCTTCTCGTTCTCCCAATAATAATAAATCCAGATCTTTTGCTACTCGCAGGAGACAAAATAAGGACGTTCCAACCAGCAGGGCAAGGGTGGCCACAATTTTCCAGTTGGCGCCGCTCAAACTTCCCAGGGTCCAGAAGGTGATGTCCCGCAGTTCCTCTTCGGTCGAAAAGTAGGTCATCAATCCCACCAGGGCGCCGCCGAGGGCGGTGATGGCAATACCGGCGAGGAGCATGGTGATCACGGAAGTTCGGCCGTTGCTGGTCGATAGGCGGTAGACGAGTACCGTACAGAACAGGCTGCCGGCGAAGGCCGCGATTGCCACGGAGAGGTAACCGAGTTGATCGGGGAGGTACTCCAGCAGCAGCGGTTGAAACAAGATGGCTGCTACGGCGAAGACCATGGCTCCGGTGGTAATGCCGATGAGGGAGGGATCGGCCAGGGGATTGCGGAAGAGTCCTTGAATGGCGGCACCGGAGGTAGACAATCCGGCCCCTACCACGAGGCCCAGAAAAATGCGGGGGAGACGGATATCCCAAATCAGATAATTCCTCGAATCTGCGGGAATTGATTCAGTCCCCCCCGTTCCATGCGAAATAATAATACAGATCACATCTTTAACACTCATGGGATAGGCTCCGACTAGACAGGAACCCAAAATCGCCACGAGGAGTATCGTCAACAAAACCGGCGTCGAGAACAAAATGCTCCATCGGGGTCGATCCACCCCACCGTTGGGAGGATGCGGGGGGTCGGTGCCGATGGGAGGTGATGGGGTCGTGGAGGACCCCTCGACCATCAGTTCATTTTTTCCTGACTGAGCACGGTTTGGTATTTCCATTTATTCAAAGCATTGGCCAAGTCGATGGCGGCACTGGTGGCCCGGGGTGTAAACCCGAGGGCGTAGAGGCCATCCATGGTAATGATTCGGCGTTCCTTTCCCGCCGGCGTCTGTGCCACGCCCGGCACTTCAAGCAATCCCACTTCGCCACCTAAGCTGGCCAAGCCACTGGTAAAAAGCAAGAAGGCATCGGGTTGTGCTTTCACCAGGCCCTCTACCGAGAGCGCTTGAAAGCCACTGACCCCTTCCGCCGCATTGCGTCCGCCAGCCAGTTCGATAAAGGACGAAGCCGAAGTCTCCTCCCCTCCTACCATCATACTGCCCTTGCCGCGAGCGTAGATAAACAAAACCCGGGGACGGTAATCATCGCCGTCATTCAACAGCGAATCGAGCTGCCGCCGTTGGTTTTGGTAGTCCACCCGCATCTGCGCCAGGCGTTCTTCGTTGCGCAGGGCCTCGGGAAACTGCTCCGCCATCGTGATGGCATTGTCTAAGGTGTTACTGCTAGGTAACAAAACTACGGGTATTCCCGAGTCCTGCAAGTTTTTGATGGCCTTGTTTTCCTTGACATCCTCCCCCACCAAAATAAGTGTCGGCTGTAAGCCCAATAAGGCCTCTACGTTGAGGTTCCGTACGTGGCCCAGATTGGGAATTTCCGCAACGGCATCGGCCGGATAGGTACTGGTGACGTCCCGGCCGACGATCTGCTCGCCGTGGCCAAAGTGAAACAGCGTCTCAGTAATGGTCCCGGAGAGCGAGACGATGCGTTGCTCCTCGGCGGAAGGGGTTGAATCAGGGTTTGTCGAGGCTTCCGTACCGCTGCCGTCAGAACCGCAACTTTGGGAGAAGCCCACCAATCCAAGCAGGATCAGAAAAAGAGGAAAGTGCTTGTTCATTCGTATATTGTTAAGGGCAAAAATACCGGGTCGTACCGGCCCAAAGCCCTAGTTAAAAGCCCTAGTCAAAAGCGCTGTAACTTCTGGGTAACCAGGTCACCGGCAGTTTGCAACTCCAGGAAGTAAGCCCCCCGGGGCAAATCTTCCAAGTTTAGGGTTTCTACGTGGAACCCAGCCTGACGGTACTGTACATTGCTAGCGACCACCGCTCCCAGGTTATTGATCAGGCGCCACTGTACTTCGGCTCCTTCGACGGTGCTGTAGCTCAGGTAGCTTTCTGTCGTCGCCGGATTGGGGGACAGGGATACCTCGGAGATGACCACGGGATCGTCGATCGAGCTGATTTGATCCACCAGCTCTTTAATAAATACCGTGACACCGGTCGTCGAACCTTCAAAGTCATCAAAAATGATTTTCCAGATCTCACCCGTCGCCGTTTTGACGAAGTAGGCGCGATCGTCGGGGATGGCCCAACCCATACCGGTGAAATCTTTCCAATCCCAACCCAGCACGTCGAGTTCACTGCTGTACTGATCCGCGTAGTCCTCGTGATCCACATTGGAGGGGTTGACGTTGTCAGCCTCGGCCACTTCTACGCCGTGACCGGAGAAGGTACCGGTCAGCAGGTACTGGATGGTCATTCCTCCACCCGCATCCAGGGGCGTACGGTAGCGGGTAAAGAGCAGGTCCCACTGGTTGGGGATGGCCTTGAACTCTCCATCAGCTAGGGAATAGTAAGCCAATGGTGAATCGGGATAATCCGCTTTGTCGATCGTAAAGGTCTCTTCGTTACTGCCGTCCAAGTTGGCCCAACGTACGGTGTAAACCGTACCCGCCAGGGTACAGACCTCCATCTTGACGTAGGCACCGTCGCGACGCTTGATGACGTAGCCCGTGGTCGCTTCGACGGTTTGTAGCATCGGGTTGTAGGTTCCCCAGCCGTAGTCGAAGGGATTGCTGGGGTCGCGGGTGTTGTTGAAGGCACCAAATTCCCAGGACTTCTCGTCGTTGTAGACGGGGTCGCCCAGGGAGTTGGGGTCGATGTTAGCGGAAAAGTCATTGGAAGGGGCGAGGTACAACTCTAGGTCGGAACCCGAGTTGGAATTGGCTTCATTAATGTGAATGCCCGCATCTTGCTGGCCGATGGTCGTAAAGGCAATGTCCCAATCGAGGGGATCGATGACGGTACTTTGGTCTCCATTCAAGGTATAGTATACCTGGTTGACGTATCCGTTGCCGTAGGAGATTTCGCAGAAGTCCTGCGCCGCCAGGCTAACGGAGAGTGAAAAAAGGGCAATTAGGGTGTAAATATATGCTTTCATTATCCTTATTTAGACTATTTATAAATAACGCTCCAAAGATAGAAGCTCCCTGCGGAAAGCACAACTTTTTGATGAAAAATTTGATCTTAAAAGCCCATGGGCTTCCTCAAGCAGTCGTGTTTCTGACAGAATTAACGTATTTATAGTAATTACTGTAAATTTAGAAAAGAAAATGAAGCGTGTAAAGATATTTTGCCTCCTTTTGGTGGTGGGCTTGGTAAGCCAAGAGGGAAAGGGGCAACTTAAGCCGGACTTTTTTCCCGAAGACATCGATGCTTGGGACGAGCAGGGGCGCTGCAATTTCTGCCAGCCGGGAGTGCGCAACCGGTCTCGGTCGAGAGGGCTGGCTCTGGTATACGACCTGCAAAGTGCCGCCGATTTCATTCCCGAGGATGCACGCCTAGCCAGTGCCCCCACCCGGATCAGCCAAATCAGCCTGCTGATGGTGGACGTCAAAATCCCTTTGATCGTCAAGGAAAACTTTAAATTCCTGCTTTCTTACAAATACCTCCGGGAGAGGTATGCCTTCAAGACCCTGGAGGGCAACCGCTCCTCCATCTTTCAGCTCCTGAGCGACTTCCCACTCAAAAGCCACGCTCTGGGTTTTATCGCCAGCAAGTCGATCAATGAAGATACCTACCTGGCCATCCAGGGCAAGTACGCCAATAATGGCAATTACGCCAGCGCCATTTCCTTGCGGTCGCGCTCGGCCATCTACCAAGTGCGGGGAGTCGTGGGTTTTAAACGCACCGAAGATATTGAATGGGGGGTGGGCCTCAACCACCGCCAGAGCTTTCGACGCATCAACATCATCCCCTTCCTCGTCCTCAACCGCAATTTCAGCAGCCAATGGGGGCTGGAATCCGTCCTGCCCGCCTACGCCTTTTTGCGTTACAACCTGGACGACCGCAACATCCTCCTCTTCGGGCCCCAGTACGTCAGCCGCAGCTACCAGCTGAGCAATCCCGAAGTCCCGGACGATCCTTTTGATTACGCCATCAACCATTCCGAAATCCTCACCTCCCTCCGCTGGCAGCACCAGTGGATCCCCTGGCTGTGGTCGAGCTTCCGACTGGGGTACCGCTTCAACTTTAGCACCGACTTCGAGTCGCGCAATCCCCCCGTAGAAACCTTCCGAGCCGATCCGACCGATTCGCCCAGCTTCCAGATCAGCCTGTTCCTATCTCCCCCCCGCTTACTCGCCGCGCCGTGGACACTCCCCCCCTAGCCTAGGCACCCACCATCCGCAGACGTAACCACTCCATTCATCGTACTAATCGTTCCTTTTTTCAAAAAGTATGCACTTTGGTCTTAGGATTCTACTTTGCTTCGATAAATACAAATGGAGTAACCATTGAAACTTTAACACTTTTTTCTGCCACCTTTGATCAAACGCCTTGTCTATTCGAATGTACTGCTACACAACTAACTACTGTAACCACTTTTTTCAAGTCTCGTCTCTAAACCTAGCATGATGAAGCGCATCCTCATTGCCCTGTGCCTCTTGGTACTGGGAAACCACCTCCTACTCTCTCAATCCGCAGCCACGACCGATAGTACGCAAACGAATGCCGTCACTAAAAAAATCTACCTCACCAAAAGGATGGAGTCCAAGCCCCCCACCATCGACGGGCTGATCGACGAGGCCGTCTGGGAAACGGTGAGTTGGGGGGGCGGGTTTACCCAACGCCAACCCAATCCCGGGGGTGCCCCAACGGAAGAAACCAACTTTAAAATCCTCTACGATGCCAAAAACCTTTACGTCGCCTTTCGTTGCTTCGACGCCGACCCCGACGGCATCGAACGCCGCCTTTCCCGCCGCGATGGCTTCGCCGGCGACTGGGTCGAAATCAACATCGATAGCTACCACGATCTGCGGACCGCCTTCTCCTTTACCATTTCGGCCTCCGGGGTAAAGGGCGACGAGTTCATCTCCAACGACGGCAACAATTGGGACAGCAGCTGGGACCCCATCTGGTACGTCAGAACCCAGGTGGACGAAGCGGGCTGGACGGCCGAATTGCGGATTCCGCTCAGTCAGTTGCGTTTTTCCAACAAGACCGACGAGCAGGTCTGGGGCATCCAGTTTACCCGGCGCTACTTTCGGGAGGAAGAACGCTCGGTGTGGCAATACCTACCCCCCAACTCCGCTCAGTGGGTCAGCGCCTTTGGCGAACTCCACGGCATCAAGGGCATCCGCGCCCAAAAACAGGTCGAAGTACTGCCTTACGTAGTGGGAAAAGCCGAGACCTTTGAGCAGGAAGAGGGCAACCCCTTCGCCACGGGCAATCGGCTGGGGCTCAACGTCGGGGTGGATGGCAAAATCGGGATCACCAACGACCTGACCCTCGATTTTACCATCAATCCTGATTTTGGACAGGTGGAAGCCGACCCCTCGGCTCTGGTACTGGATGGCTTTCAGGTGTTCTTTCAGGAACGCCGGCCCTTTTTTGTGGGTAACCGCAACATTTTTGATTTCCGCGTCACTTCCGCCGAATCGGGGGGGTCCTTTACCAGCGACATCTTGTTCTATTCTCGCCGCATCGGGGGCAGTCCACACGGCTATCCCGATGTGGGGGACGGTGAATTTGTCAATCAACCCCAAAATACCGCCATCCTGGGGGCCGCCAAATTTAGTGGCAAGACCCAGAAGGGGCTGTCGGTGGGTGTGCTGGAGAGTGTGACGCGTCGGGAGTGGGCCGAGATCGACAATCAGGGCGAGCGGCGCCGCGAGTTGGTGGAGCCCCTGACCAATTATTTCGTGGGGCGGGTCCAGCAGGATTACGACGGAGGAAATACCGTGATCGGGGGTATGCTGACGGCGGTGAATCGCAACTTAGCGGGTACCGAGCTCAATTTCCTACACCGCTCGGCCAATTCGGCGGGTCTGGATCTGATGCACCGCTGGAAGGAACAGACTTGGTACGTGGCGGCCAATCTGATTGGGAGCAATGTGGAGGGCAGCCGCGAGGCGATTACCAATACCCAAGAACGCTTTCACCACAACTTCCAACGCGTCGATGCCGAGCACCTCAGCGTCGATACCACCCGGACCAGTTTGCTGGGGCACGGGGGTACCCTACGGTTGGGTCGAGTGGGGGGTGGCAAACGCTTTAACTTCGAGGGGGGCGTCACCTGGCGCTCGCCCGAACTGGAACTGAACGACATCGGCTTTTTGCGCAATACCGACCAGATTTCGCACTTCTTCTGGGCGGGTTACCGCATCGATCAGCCCTTTTCGATTTTTCGCAACGTACGGTTCAATTACAACCACTTTTACGATCAAGATTTTAGTGGGCAGCTGCTTCGCACGGCCTGGAACGTCAACGGCCACGCCCAATTTAAAAACAACTCGGGGATGGGGACCGGCTTCAACATCATCCCCTACGACGTGTCGACCAAATCGCTACGGGGTGGCCCCAGCCTACGGCACGGCAATCGGATGAACAATTGGACGTATTTCTACACCGATGGTCGGAAAAAGGTCCGTTTCAACTTCAATGCCTGGCACCAGTGGGGTATGGACAATGGCAACTGGGCCAGCAGTTACAGCGTCTGGATGACGGCCAACCCCACCAACGCGCTCCAACTGTCGATCGGAACCAGCGTCGACAGCAATCACGATCGCCTCCAGTACGTCGAAAACGTCGACTTGGATGATGATGAGACCCGCTACCTCAACGCCACCATCGATCAGAAGACCTTTAGTATGACCATCAATGTCGACTACACCATCAATCCCAACCTCACGGTACAGTACTACGGTTCGCCCTTTATTTCGCGGGGACGCTACTCCGACTTCAAACACGTCACCGACCCCATGAACCGCCGCTTTGAGGACCGCTTTCAGGCCTACGCCAACAACGAAGTCGAGTACAATGTGGAGGAAGCGGCTTATCACTTTTTTGAGAATGGGGAGGAAGTTTTCACCTCCAGCGATCCTGACTTTAACTTTATGCAGTTCCGATCAAATTTGGTGATACGCTGGGAATACATCACGGGCTCGGAGGTCTTTTTGGACTGGTCGCGAAGCGATGAAACT
>CALCCH010000164.1 GCA_937899855.1 uncultured Saprospirales bacterium
CCAAAAATCTCCACCCGTTTGATCGAATCGATCCCCAGATCGGCTTCCATGTCCATCCCCAGTTCCAGCATCTCCGCCGGGTAACCCGTTTTCTCGGCAATTACGGTCAGCAGGGTGGTTTGAATGGCATCGAGTGAAGGGCCCGAGGCGGCTACCGGGGCGGCCAGTACGGGGGCTTGCTCCAGGACTTTGGCGACGGGTTGAGGCGCCGCGGGAGCAGAATGATGGCCATTGCCATTGGTACTAGGCGTACGCAGGGGAATCGTCGACGTACCGTTGGCCGCAGTGTGCTGGCCATTGGTAGTGTTGGGCCGACTTTTATTTTACGCTTGCCAAGCAGTCAGGAGGGCCTCAAGCAGTCAGGAGGGCCTCAATCCGATTTTGTTGGGCCGCCAATTGGGCCATATCCGATTGAATACGGGTCAGTATTGCTCTTTCTTCAGGAGTCATTGGTTGATCTTTAACCGGACTGGCGGGCGTGGGCACCGGGGCCGCCGCCAGTGGATGTTTGGTGGTTTGCAATAGTTCGCGATAATTCTTTTGGGTCCGCTCCGATACGTGGTTGTAGCCACTGATCCGAACGTTTAGTTTGCCAACGGGTACTTCCGCCGCCGCCGGAGCTTGGAAACGATCGAAGCGCTGCACGGGGATGCCGAGTACGGCGAGTTGGACCACACCCTCCCGGAACTGGCGGTCGCTGTTTTTGCTGGCCTGCGGGTTGAGGGCGATAAAGGTGCAATCCCGACCGTGCAGGGTCTCCTTGGCCAGATTGGTAAGGATACTTTTGGGACCAAATTCAATAAAGATGCGCCCACCCGCGGCGTAGAGGTTTTCGATTTCGTCGCGGAAAAGTACGGGTTGAAGCAGGTGATTGGCCAGTTTGGTTTTGATGGTAGCCGGGTCGGAGGTATGGGCTTGGCCGGTGGTATTCGAATACACGGGCCGTTGGGGCGCGCGGAAGGTTTGGGCGGCGATGGCCTCGGCGAAGGGCGCCTGGGCGTGACCGACAAAGGGCGTGTGAAAGGCGGCCGATACGGGCAGTAAGGAACACATATAACCTTCCACCTTCAGTTGGGTTTTAAGCTCCTGGAGGGTTTCGGTGGGTCCCCCCAAAATAATTTGTGAGGGGGAATTGACATTGGCAATCTTTACCCCTTGCCAGGACCGAATCTTTTCGGCGATGGTCGACTGATCGGTTTTGACCGCCAGCATGGTACCGGCATCCTGACCGGGAATGGCGGCCATGGCTTGGCCCCGCGCCTTGGACAGTTCGTAAAAGGCCGCATCGTCCAGTACGCCCGCGGCCCAGAGGGCCGTGAGTTCGCCGTAGCTGTGCCCCGCAAAAAGGTCGGCTTCAAAGCCGACGTCCCGCAGCAATTGGTACATCCCCGCGCTGAGGGCACCGATGGCGGGCTGGGCAAATTGGGTGAGGGTAAGGCGCTGCTGCTGGGCCCGCCGATCGGTGTCGTTGAAGACCGGGATCGGATAAACGGTAGCCGTTAGCGGCGCTTGCTCCTCGGCTTCGAACAGTTGGTTGGCCCGTTCGAAGGCGGCGCGTACCGTCGGGAAATTGGCCGCCAGGGCGTCGCCCATATTGGGGTACTGGGCGCCCTGGCCCGAGAACAAAGCCACCGTCTTTTCGAGGCTGGCCTTGGCCCGTTGGCGGTACCAGATGCCCTTGAGCGGATGCTCCCACTTGGCCTGCCCCCGGTTTTTGTCCAGAAGCTGGAGGGCCAGGGTCAGCTTTTGCCGGGCTTCCTCGACGGAGGCGGCCACCATTCCCAAACGGGCGTGGGCGGCGGGAATGACGTCTTCCACCGAGCGTTGGGCGAGGGCGCGGAGAACCTTTCCGGCCTCCGTTCCTTCCAACTGGGTACGGGCCTCCCGAAGCTGCTGTTCCAAGGCGGTTTCTCCCGCCCCATTCCACAATAAGATTTTGTGGGGCGCATTGCGCCGGTACGGCCCCTGATGGTCGGCTTCGTGCTCTTCGAGGGCCAGGTGGATGTTTACCCCCCCAAAGCCAAAGGCACTGACCCCCGCCCGACGCGGCAAATCGCCCTGCTTGCGGAACCAGGGGCGGGTGGCGGCATTGACGTAAAGGGGAGAAGTGGCAATGTTTAGTTTGGGATTGGGTTGGGTGACGTTGATCGTACCCGGGAGAATTTTATGGTGCAAAGCAAGCGCAGCCTTAATCAGACCCGCCACCCCCGCCGCGGCCTTGGTATGGCCAATTTGCGACTTGACGCTACCCAGGGCGATGTGGTTCAGAGCGGGATCGTTTTTACCAAATACCATTTTCATCGACTCGCCTTCGGAGGGATCACCGGCACCGGTTCCCGTACCGTGCGCCTCAATCAGTCCGACGGTAGAGGCATCAAAGCCCGCTTCGTCGTAGGCGCGCTGCATGGCGAGGGCCTGTCCTTGCGGACGGGGCGCGTATACGCTTTTGTAGCGGCCATCGCTCGACCCACCGATTCCACGGATGGTCGCGTAGATGCGATCGCCGTCGCGGAGGGCGTCTTCGAGTCGTTTGCAAACCACCATACCGACCCCTTCTCCGATCAGCATCCCATCCGACTCGTGGTCGAAGGGGCGGATGCTGCCTTGTTGAGAAAAGGCGGGGGTTTTGCTAAAGCTCATGTACATAAAGATGGAGTTGTCGGTATCGACTCCTCCGGTAATCATCATATCACAGCGGCCTTCGATCAATTCAGCGAGGGCCATTTTGGTCGCACTGAGGGAAGCGGCACAGGCGGCATCCACCACGCTGTTAACCCCACCCAAGTCGAAGCGATTGGCGATCCGGCCGGCGATGACGTTGCCCAGGAGGCCGGGGAAGGAATTCTCCGTCCAGGGAATGTAAGCCGCCTTGATTTTTTCGACCACCTCGTCGATCTGCGCCTCGGGCATGCCCATGGAGCGCAGGGCTTTGGTCCAGACGGGATACTGCAGACGGGCGGTGAGGGGAATGATCAATTTTTGTCCCCCTCCTACCCCGAGGATCACACCGGTTCGCTCGCGCACTTCGGCCGTAAGCCGCTCGGAGCCAGGGGCATAACCCGCATCAATTAAAGCGTCTCTGGCGACGGCTAGACCCAATAATTGGGAGGCGGCGGTGACTGCCAGAATATTGGGGGGCAACCCAAATTCTAGTGGATTGAAGTTGAGATCGGGTAAAAAGCCCCCTACCTTACAGTAGGTCTTATCCGGGCTGCGGGGATCGGGATCGTAATAGTCCTCGATGTTCCAACGCGTGGCGGGGATTTCTTTGATGCAGTCGACCCCTTCCACAATATTTTCCCAATACTGCTCGAGGTTTTCCGCATCCGCGAATACGGAGGCCATTCCGACAATGGCGACCGGATTTTGCCTTAATAAATGATTGATTTTGGACATTCCTTCTTTTTGATTCAAGTAGCGCTAATGCGCCAATGGTACCCATGAAGCCGCGTCTCTCACACGACCGTAAAAAAACAAGACTGTCCAAATCGCAGTTTGTGACACTTTGGATAAAATTATTTTTGGGGATGCCGCGCAATGTCCGCCGCGGGGTGCAAGGGCTGGCCTCGGAGGAGGTGATCAACCAGTTGGCGGGCGAAGTAGGGACCGAGGCTGGAACCCTTAGCGCCCAGGCCGTTGAAAATGACCAGCTGGGGATGATCGGGATGGCGACCAAGCAGTGGACGCCGGTCGGCAACGGCGGGACGAATGGCCGCCCGGTGGGCTACCTCTCGGTAGGGCACCCGGAGCATATGGGACAGTTTGTCCTCCAAAAAGGTCCGGCCGCGGGCACTGGGCTGGTCATCCGCCGGGCGCCGTTCGTAATTGGCGCCGAGCCAGTAGTGATCCGCTCCCTGGGGCGCCATCAGGAGGCGATATTTGAGGATGTCGTCGCTCCGGAAGTCGGGAATTTCGAGGATAAAAACTTCCCCTTTGACCACTTGGAAGGGCAGGTAGGAAAACCAGGGATTGTCTTGGCCACGGTAGCCCTCGCAAAAGACGATCTGCCGGGCGTGAAAGGCCCCGTAACGGAGGCCATCGGCACGCAATTCCAGGTGCTGGGGATCAAAGGCGGCCTCGTGGAGCTGCTGGCGGTCGAGCAGACGCTGGCGGTAAGCCCGGATGAGGGCGGCCACCTTTACCTGGGCCCCGGCGAGCCGTCCCTGGCCGTGGGTGTCTTGGACGATGGCCTGAAAGTCTCCCAGGTCCGAGCTGGGCAGCAGGTGCTGGGACCAGCCTTCCTGGGCGGTTCGGGACAGCCAGTCGTTTTCCTCGCCGGCGGTAAAGAGGGCGCGGTAGATGGAGCGTTGGTGGAGGATGTCGATGCCCAGTTCGCGTTCGAGGGCGCGATAGGTCGTTTCCAGTTGGGGCAGCAGCTCGTCGATCAGCCAGCTTTTGACGAAGCGGGCGCCGGTGATGGGGTTGACGATGCCGGCCGCTACGGCGGAGGCAGCGCCCCGGTGCCCTGCATCGATGACGTGGAAGGTGGCGCCGGCCCGCTCCAGTTCGTAGCTGAGTAGGGTGCCGGCGAGGCCCTGGCCGATGAGGAGAAAGTCGAGTGCTGGCGGCATGAGGAGGTGGTTATAAATGGAGGTCAAAGGTAGCGATATTCCGTTTTTTTACCTATTTTTCCAGCAAAAGCGCTGCGATGATTACCGATATTCGACAACTGGATTTGGAGGGCCGCTACACTTATGCGGATTACATGACCTGGCAATTTGACGAGATGGTGGAGTTGATTCGGGGGAAGGTTTTTCGGATGTCCCCCGCTCCGGGGACGGCGCACCAGTGGGTCTCCGGCGAACTGGCCTTGAAGATTGCGACTTATTTACAGGGAAAAACCTGTAAAGTCTTCTCCGCTCCCTTTGACGTTCGGCTCACCCAGGTCGATGAATCTGTAGATGGTGCTGCCGCCAGTACTACGGTGGTGCAGCCCAATCTCTGCGTGGGCTGTAACCTGTC
>CALCCH010000165.1 GCA_937899855.1 uncultured Saprospirales bacterium
AATATATTATCGACTCCAGTAGCAAACTGAAGCTAGTAGGAGCCTTAGCAGCTCTCCATAACATAACCAAAAGAACCAAGAAAAGATCAGAGCTGTCCGTTTCTCTTCAACTTATCATCCCAACCTTTTTAAGCTTCTTGAGTTAATTGGCCTTCCAAAGTATAAGATACCAATAGTAATACAATCGCTACTAAAGCCGGTAAATATTCCCCGTCTTGCGCCTGAAGGTGGGCCACAAAAGCCAACACAAAGTCAAAGAAAAATCCGGCGTAGGCCCATTCTTTCAGGTAGATCGGTGCTTTTGGAAGCAGCAAAATAACAACGGCCAGTATTTTTAATACCCCCAATTGTATCCTAAAAAAGTCAGGAAATCCCAAGTCCCTCACCCCATCAATGGTACTTTCACTAAAAAAGTAGGTATAAGAACTTAGTAGCAAAAAAGCACAGAGAATGAGGGTGGCGGTCCAGTGCATAAAGGGAGGCATTTATAAAAAATGGTCTTTTACTTGATTCACGAGTTGGGTGCCATCCGGGTCGGCTTGGGGCTTTAAGTTACACATCCACTCCGCCCATTTTGAGGACCGGACCCGCAACGGAGGATTTTCGGTCTGGGCTACTTTTAAAATAACCTCCGCCACTTCTTTTCCGGTTTGGTAAGGAGAGGCCTCCCCACTGCTGGCCCTACTTTGCGCACCTTCCAAGTACTTCTGGAAGATGGGAGCATAATCCCCCGTTGCCATCTCTCCGTTTTGATTGACCGTTTTAGCGACCGCGTTTTCCATAAACGCGGTGGCAATGCCTCCGGGTTCTACGATTGAAAAGTCAATTCCAAAAGGCGCCGAAACGTAAGTGGCGAGCGCTTCCGTAAAACCCTCTACCGCAAATTTTGCCCCGCAGTACAGTTCGTTAAAGGGCTGACCGACGAGTCCCCCAACCGAGGTCACATTAATCACGTGACCCGCTCTAGCCTCACGCATAAAAGGCAAGACCGCTTTGGTGGTTCTTACCACCCCCGTGTAGTTCACATCGGTCACCCAGTCGATCTCCGCTTGAGAGGCCTGTTCTAATGTTTTTGCAAAACCCGCTCCCGCATTATTGAGGAGAATGTCCAATTTGCCATCCTTAGCAATAATGGCATTGACCGCCTTTTCTATCGAAGCATTGTCGGTTACGTCCAACTGCAGGATCTCAATATCGAGCGCTGCTTCCGTTATTTTTGCTTTGAGCGCATCCGCTTTCTTGAGGTTTCTCATGCTTGCGTAGACCTGGAAGCCCGCTTCCGCAAACAGAATGGCACTCTCAAATCCAACCCCCGTCGAGGTTCCGGTAATTAAAATGTTTTTCTTCATTAGCTGTGGGTTAATATGGAATGAGCGTTCATTCCAAATTGAGGTTAAAAAATTTTTATTGCTTTATGGCATCCCAAGTCATTTTCAACTGATTGGCTAGTGACGGTTTCTCCTCCTTCGCCGCTTGAAAATACCACCGGAGGTAACACACGATGGTTCCTCCAATAAATTGCATCAGTTCTGGGGTTTCGATAGCCTTAATAATCCTTCTTTCTTTGCCACTTTCGATTAGCTCAATGACCGAGGCAACCGCCTCCAAGCCGCTAGCCCTGCTTTCGGCGGTAATGATCGGAGAGGCTTGTAACTGCTCTATTAATTTGAAATACAGTGGATTATCTATAAAAAACTGTACCGCTCCCACGTAGTACTGTTCAAATTGAGTTCTAAAAGGGTCGCTGTCGTCCGGGGCTACGAAGACTGCTTTTTCTTGGTTTTTTATGGAGACGTACAAGGCATTGATCAAAATATTCTTGTTGGGAAAATGGTTATAGATCGTCCCCATTCCGGTTCCCGCTTCCTTGGCAATGGCTGACATAGGAGTCGCGTGAACTCCTTTCTCGGCAAGCAAGCTTAGCGCAGCTTCTAAGATTGCTTTTTTCCTATTCATGGTGCAAAGATAATACTTTGGAATGAATACTCCAAATAAGCCATCAAGGATCAGCTAATTTCGAGGGCTTTTGTGGCCCACGGAGCCCCCTAACTCAATTTATCAATCAAGGCTTCCCTCACCTTTTTAGACAGGAGGATTTCAACTTGATTGGTCAACTGCAAGAAGCCACCATCTTTTTTACTGAGTGATTTAATCTTGTTGACATTGACGATGTAGGAGCGGTTCACCCGATAGAAAACGGAGGGCGGTAGGATTTCAAAAACTTGATTGAGGCGTTTGGATAGGTGTAGTGGATTGCCCCGCTCCAGCATAATCTCCGAATAGGCCCCGTTGGCCTTTACGCAGACGATGTCGCTGGCCTCGATAAATTCATAGCCAAAAGCAATCGGTATCGCAATCCGCTCGTTCCGGGGAGTTTGGTGGATGCCTTGGTAAAGAATCGCCAAACGCTCCTGGATTTGCTCCTGGCTGTTTTTATCTCTTGCCTTGTGGTAAGCCCGGATGAGGTGCTGGGCCTCCACCGGTTTTAGGATGTAATCCAGGGCCGCTACCTCAAAAGCTTTGATGGCGTAATGATCGTAAGCAGTTACAAAGACAACGCTAAAACTGGGATTGGGAATAAAATTGAAAAGCTCAAAACCTTTGTGGATTGGCATTTCAATATCGAGAAAGACCACATCAATCGACTCATCCGCCAGAACCCCTAAGGCCTGTCGCACGTCCTCGGCAAAGAAATATTGATCTGGCCCCGGGCAATAGTTTTCCAATAAAATGTGTAAAGACTCGCGCGCGTTGAATTCATCGTCTACTAGGAGTATATTCATACTTCAAATTTCAATCTGATACGGGTGCCCTGCGGGGTGGTTTCGACGGAAACTTCACCGGACTTTAATAGCTTTAATCGATCAAAATTAACACCACCCTAATCGATTCGTCTTGGGCAAAACTTACCTCCTGCCCTACCCCATGCGTTCCCAAAGTAAGGGGATGGGAGATGTATTTGGAAATGGCTGGGATACCACTCCTTGCGCGCACGCGATGGTACCCGCTCGCGTACACTACGTACACCTCGCTCTCGTCAACGTGAACACTCACCAAAGTCTGAGCAGCACTAAAGGCCAACTTGTCGTAAACGTACGTCTGGCCTTCGGTACGATCAAAAATCTCCAGAACACCTTTTTCGTATCCAACGATCCAGTGGGAATTGAAGGTGCACGCCACCGGACGAATCGACCGAAAACGATAAAGGCTGTCAATACGCCCCTCCACAAAATTAAAGCCAACGATTTCCGCCTGCCGGCCCAAGGCCAGGACCTCTGTGGACCCAGAATCGGTCGAGTACAGCAATTGCCGAATCTGTTGGTCACCAAACCCAAGAGGACATCCCCACCGTGAAAGCCGTACCACAGATGACAGCCCAAATTGAC
>CALCCH010000166.1 GCA_937899855.1 uncultured Saprospirales bacterium
CCCAGCATCCACCACCAACCCCCAGCAGCGCCCGCCCCCTAATCCATCGCCACCGGATCGCCAAACTGGACAAAGGGCGCCCAGTAAAACGGATGCGAGCGCAGGCGATCCGCCGTGGCCAGGTAGTCAAGCTTGGCCGTCCGCAGGGACTGGTCCTTGCTTTGCCCCGCTTTCAAACCACGGTAGTAGCGCTCCATGATGTCCGCCGTCGTACAATCCTCCACCGACCACAAACTGATCAGGGCGCTGGGGCAGCCGGCGTAGAAAAAACCACGGGCCAAGCTCATCACGCCCTCCCCCCGTAGCAAAGTTCCCATCCCCGTATTGCAGGCGCTCAGTACCGCCAGCTCCGCCCCCAAATCCAGGTGGAACAATTCGTAATTCGTCAGGGCGTCATCGCTAAAAAAGATCTTGTTGAGCATGGGCTGCTGATCCTCCACACAGGCGTGCGTGGCCAGGTGTAGGATGCGGTACTGCGCCACCTCCGTGACAAAACTCGCCTTGCTGGCCGCTTCGCCCCGGTAGAGGCTCCCCCCGAGCAGATCGCGCAGCACCGTCACTTCCCGCTCATTGCAACGGAGAGCCGCCAGGTCGCCCGCCTCGCAGCCCCGCAGGTTGTCGGCAATGCTGGGGCTCCCGGCAAACTGCGGCGCAAAGCCGATAAAGTTTTGGCGGGCCGTAGCGGAGCGGGGGGCTCGCTGGTTTTGTAGGAGCAGACTGGCCGAATAGCTGTAGGCGATGGTAAAATCCTCGATCAGGTAAGCGAGGTTTTGCGGCGAAAAATCGACGCGGGTGGTATCCGCAGGCCGTCGGAGCAGGACCTCGAAGGGGAGGTAGCCCAGCAAATCGTCGGGGACGATGGTCAGGCGCTGGATGGATGCGGGGAGGGGCGCGGGTTCGATCAGGTCGCGGTAGAGCCGGTGCGCAATGGCTTGAAAATCCCGAAAGTCTTGGGCGATGCCCTGGGGCTGGGGGACCTGCTGTAAAAAACGCCGGAGCCGATGGATGTCGGTGGCAAAGTTGGGGTCCTTGGGCAGTTGTTGCCAGTGGTATTCACCGGCCCAAATGGTGAAAAGGTAGATGGATTGCTCGCCCACAAAATATTCGATCAGGGCCGCACCGGAGTCCAGACCCTGCTGCTGAAGCTGTGCGATGCTGCTCAGCTGGGTGTCAAATTTGAGCTGGTAATAACGAGGGTACTCCGCTTCAAAACGCCGGATGAGGGCCTGCTGGGTATCGTACAACTCAAACAGCTCCCGGTCGATCCGGTCCGTTTTGGAGCTGTGGCGCGCGCCCTTGTTCTGTAGCTCCGCCTTTTTCTGCTCCAAAAAAGCGATCTCCCGACGCAGGTGCTGTTCCTGTTGTAGCAGACTGTCGGGGATGCCGGCGCTGCTCTTGGCGGTGTTGTCGTTGAGCGCTTCGAGGAGGAGGATGGCCTTATTGCTCTCGGCCAGTTGAAAGGCGGC
>CALCCH010000167.1 GCA_937899855.1 uncultured Saprospirales bacterium
CAACGGTAGCGGCGACTACGCCTAAAGTTGGGGCGCAGCTACGGTGGCTACACTGAGCGCCAATACCTATACCGTGATCGTCAGCGATCGCCAGACGGACTGTGAAGGTCAGGTGACCTTTACCCTGGTCAATGACGTGGCCCAGGCTACGATCAGCATCGAAAACAATCCCCGCGTCAGTTGTGCTGGTGCCAGCGATGCGCGGGTGGACTACAATATTGCGACCCTGCCGGATTTCAACGGCCCCGCCACCGTCTTGATTTTGGATGCCGCCGGAATGCCGCACGGAGCGGACCAATTAGCGGCCGGAGAATACTGCCTCATCGTGTTTGATGCCGCCGGTTGTTACGCCGGAGAAGAATGTTTTACCATTACCCAACCCGAAGCCCTGAGCGCCAGCTTTAACCTGGTGGATGCGGACTGCGACAATGGCGGTAGTATCGAACTCAGCATTGCGGGCGGCACGGCACCCCACGCCTTCCACTGGGCCGACTTGGGCAACAACGGACCCCAGCAGCGGAGCGACCTGGCGGCGGGCATTTACCCGGTCCGCATCGTCGATGCCCAGGGCTGCGAACTGGTGCTGGACCAACTGCTGGTCAACGACGCCTGTCAACCCTGCCCCCAGATCGCCATCGATACCATTCTGGTGCTCGATCCGCACTGTGGACAAAACGACGGTCGGATTCAGATCGAGATGGTGGGTAGCGAAACGGCCTTTGATTACTTCTGGTCGCCGAACGTCAGTACGACTTCCCTGGCTGAGAACCTGGCCGCCGGTAGCTACTACGTAACTATCGCCGATACGGCCAACATCAGTTGTCAGCTGGTGGATACCATCGTACTGAGCGATCGCAATGGCCCGACGATCAGCATCGACTCCCTGGCGCCGGCCAATTGTACGTTGGCCGATGGTTGGTTGAGCTTGCTGCCCCGCAACCTGACTTATACCTGGGAAGATGGCTACCAAGGCGCCGAACGCGGCAATCTGCCCGGTGGGGTCTACCGCATCACGGGCGTCGACCAAAACGGTTGCAGCGGCAGCTTGGAGGTGGCACTGCCCACGAGCTGCCCGACCTTGGATACGATCTACCTGACGACGCCCTTCGAAACGCCCGTCGATACCTGTCTGGATTGGGGCGAGCTGCCGGCTCCCCTGGATACCAGCCTGTTCTGCGGCCTGCCACACTTTGGTAGCCTGCTGCTGAATCCCAACGACTCTTGCGTACAGTACATTCCCTTCGACGGCTACGTCGGCAACGATACGACCTGCGTAGTGCTCTGCGACGAACTCGGCATCTGCGATACGACGATCATCGTGGTTACGGTGCTGCCCGAAAATTGTGGCGACTTCATTTTCCTCAGCGATACCGCGCTGGTATTGAACGACTGTAACGAAAACGTCGATCTGTGTGTCGACCTGCCGCTGCTACAAATTCGGGAGTACAATATCCTGTTCAATGGAAATATTTACACTGGTGATGTGGAACCCTGTCGGGTCGAAAACATCAAGAAATATCCCTGCTTCAACATTCCCGATCAGGGTACGAGTGGTCCGTACGAGGTGGAGTACTGGTTGGTGAACGAGGATACCGTTCGCTTCCAATTCCTCACCCTCAACGACCTGGCCGACTCGATGAACCGCTACGGTCCGGCGAGCAACTGGCAGTTTGATTACCAGAGTTACTCCATTCTGGGGGGCGATGAGGAAAACAGCTACGGGGCGATGCGCGTCCGTCACGACCTGACCGGGGCGACGGCCCGGCTGGATTGGTCGCCGATTCCCTTGCCGGGAGGTACGCAGTTTGAACTTGGGGTAGGGGATCACGAATTGGTCTTTACCCACCAGGAGCTGGGCTGTACCGATACCGTTCACGCCATCGTGGCCTGTATCTCTCCCGAGATTCGGGTCGATACCATCGACCTGGGCGAACAGGATTCGATCTGCGTCGATCTGTCGGAGTTGGTTGGGACGCCCAATGCGCTGGTCAACCTCTGTGAAGACGCCTCCGGGGAGTACGTTGTCTTCGAAACCGAACCCGATGAGTTCTGTATCTACGCCGAAGGGATGGAAGTGGGGATGGACAGTGCCTGTATGATCGTCTGCGACGAATACGGCTTGTGCGATACGACTTACCTGTTCGTCCACGTCGTCGATCCCGATAATCCCTATCCCGCCGGTCCGGTGGCCGTACAAGATGTGGATACGACCTTCCAGAACACGCCGATTACCGTGGCGATCCTGAACAACGATACCATCAACGGCAATCTCGATACGCTTTACGTCCTGGATGCACCGCGCCACGGTACGGTGCTGCTCGATGACAATCGGGTCCAGTACCAGCCCGAGGAAGAGTATTGCGATCCCGAAACGCCGGATCAATTCAGCTACGTGATTTGTAACGAATACGGTTGCGACAGCACGACGGTTCAGATCATCGTACTGTGTAAGGACTTGGCCATCTACTCGGGCTTCTCGCCCAATGGGGATGGTAAAAACGATGCCTTTATCATCCAGGGCATCGAAAAGTATCCCAACAGCCGTCTGATGATCTTCAACCGCTGGGGGAATGAGGTCTACCAAAAAGAGGGCTACCTCAACGATTGGGAGGGAACCTGGAACGGCAAACCCCTGCCGGATGGGACCTATTTCTACGTCCTGGACGATGGGGAAGGACATTCGCATTCGGGATACGTTCAGATACATCGCTAGAAGCCATCTCAAAATGTTTTTGTCGGCGAGGGAGTGGTCATTTGCGTTCCGACGAGGCGCCAAAACGGAGCATAGCCTTAGCTACGTGACGCTTTTGGCAACGAAGTAGGGGCGAAAAAGACCCGGCCGTAGCCCGAAGGATATTTTTGAGATGACTTCTGAAAAAAGGCCGCTTGCAAGCGGCCTTTTTTCGTAAAATATTGTAATTTCATCCATGGAATAAATTTCCATCTCATTTCAAGCATCCCAACCGTATTGCAATAGCCTTATTGCCTAGAGGCTTTACAAGAAAAACATTTTATCTCCGTCCCGAAACGGTTGTTGGAGTTCTTTTCCCAATTTGACAGATTTTAAACAACGAAACTATGAACAGTTTTTGCCGACTGCTGATAGGTTTGCTTTGCTGCTGCCTCTCACTTCCCCTCAGCGCCCAAAACGAATGCGACAATGAACAATCCCTAGTCGTTACAGCCACCTCTCTGGGCTCGCCCGCCACGGGACCCTACCAGCCGGGCGAGGTCGTCAGCTTCTGCTACACCCTGAGTCGCTTCGAAGAGGTCAATTGCAATTGGCTCCACGGCATCGTTCCCGAATTCGGTGACGGTTGGGATCCCCTTTCCTTCAACAGCAGCGGCGAGCCCCAGGACCTGTTTACCCCCCTGATTCACCACGTCAATGGCCGCTGGACTTGGTTTTCCAACGGCTGGGCCCGCTACAATCTCGACAATCCCCTCCGGGGCTACTCGGCAGGAGAAGCCGTGGGGGCGGGTTGGTTTTTCCTCAATTTCGATGCGCCGAGCAACAATCCCCTCAATCCCAACGCCACCTACGGCGATAGCCAGGACTGTAGCCAAACCGGCGATACCTGGGAAGTATGCTTTAGTCTGACGGCCCGGGGCGTCTACGATTGTTCGAACGGCTCGGATGCTACGGTGAGCATCCACCTCTTTTCGGATGGGGAGACGGGGGCCCAGAGCAATCCCGCCTGCTTGGGCGACGTGGGCCTGACGCAAGCAGCGGAGGTCCTCTGCTGTGGGGCACCCGAGTTGTACCCTCTTTCCGACGTCTATCACTGCAACGGAGAGACCACCCAAATTCCCCTGTTTAGCACCGACCCCAACGCCACCTACCGCTGGGAAGTACAAGCCACCAACGTGGACGGCGCCGCGGCGGGTACCGGCACCCGAATCGAACAAACCCTGCGTAAGATCAATCCCCAGCAGCCCGCGAAGGTGATTTACACCGTGACGCCTTCCTCCAACGGCTGCGAGGGATTGCCCGAATCTTTTGAGGTCGACCTCTCTGACCTGCTCGCCAATGCGGGCAACGATTACTACGTTTGTGCCGGACGCTACGTCCTGCTCAACGGCTCGGTCGAGAGCGGTTTGCCGCCCTACACCTACCAGTGGGACTTTGGCCCCTCCTACGCCCGCCCCGTCGTCGGGCCCGAGGTGACCACCACCTACGTCCTCACCGTCACCGATGCCCTGGGCTGTACAGCCCGCGACGAGGTGACCGTATACGTCAACCAAACCGGCCCCATCAGCGGCAGTACGACGATCTGCGAAAACGATCCCGCGGGCAATACCTACGTCGTACCCGCCTTCCCCGGTGCCTTTAGCTACACCTGGACGGTTCCCGATGGCGTTTCCATCATCAGTGGTCAGGGCTCGCGTATCCTCCGCGTGGATTGGACGGGGACCGCGGGTGGCCAGATCTGTGTGAGGCCCAACGGTGCCTGCGCCAACATCTTGCCGACCTGTATCGACGTGACCGTCCTCGGCTCGCCCGACGTGGGTGCCCTGAGTGGGGCCACCATTGCCTGCAACGATCTGGTCTTTGACTACGAGGTACCCGGCGGTAGCCCCTTCTGGGATTATCAGTGGACGGTTACGAACGGGACCCTCCTCAACGGACAGGGCTCGCCCGCGGCTGCGATCCAGTGGGACGAAAACGAGACGCGGGGGGAGATCATCGTGGTGGTGGATGATGCTTGTGGAATGACGACTCAGACCTTGGACGTAGAATTGATTCCGGCGCCCGAGGATACTCAAATCCTGGGCAACGACCAAATCTGTCGGGGGGACGAAGCGATATACTTTACCGAAAATATTGGAAGTGGTGCGGACAGCTACACCTGGTTTGTTCCCAACGGCGCCCAGATCATCGCGGGGCAGGGAACGCAGTTTATTCGCGTCGACTGGGGCAGTGCCGAGGGGGGAGCGGTTTGTGTCGACATCAGCAATGCCTGTACGACGCTCGAACGTTGTCTGGACGTCAAGCTCTACGATCCGGTGACCCTGGAGATTGCCGGTCCGGCGGAGGCCTGTCAGGGCGGCAGCTCCAGTTACAGTTTGGAAAGCTCGGTTCCGCTCGACGCGGTCATCATCTGGTCGGTACCCACGGGGGCGACCCTGCTCAGTCCGCCGAATTTTGGTCGGGCCAATGTCCGTTGGGACGAGGCGATTACCGGGGAGGTGTGTTTGGAGGTGGCCACTTGTGAAGACACCAGCAGCGTCTGTCTGCCCATCGTAGTCAATGCCGCGCTGCGGTCGGATACCACCGTGGTCCTTTGCACGGGCGGTGTCTTTGTCTACGACGGCGTCAGCTACGACCAGACCGGAATCTACGAAATCGTGGCACCGCTTCCCAATGGTTGCAACAACATCCTAACCCTCGACCTGACCATTCTCAGCAACCCGAGTGTCAGTGCCGATGCGGGCCCCGACACCCAAGTTGGCTGTACGGTCGATGCGACGCTCGGCGGCAGTGGGACTTCTACGGGCCCCGACGTCAGCTACCGCTGGGCCGACGCCAATGGCGATCCCCTCGCTACCACGGCTAGCCTGACGGTAAGCGCGGCGGGCACCTACGTCCTGACCGTTTTTGATGCCCAGACCCAGTGTGAGGCTTCGGATACGGTGGTGGTGACGCTGGCCGCACCACCGGTGGTGGGCTCCTTGTTTGCGTCCGAGCTGAACTGCTTTAACGGCGGTCAGGTCCAGATTGACGCCAGTGCGGCGCCGAGCGGGGCGGGCATCAGCTACGCCTGGACGGGGCCGAATGGCTTTAGCTCGGATCAGCAAAACCCGGTGGTAAACGAAGCGGGGCAGTACTGTCTGATGGTGGCCGATGCCCAAACGGGTTGTGTTTCAGCGGCGGCCTGCGTGGACGTGGTCGAATTCTACGCCATCAGTGCCAGCGCGACGCCCGCCATTTGCGACGAGCAAAACGGTACGGCCAGTGTGGTGGTGGAAGGAATTGCCGCTCCCGAATACGCCTGGAGCAACGGAGCGACGGAAGCCACGATTACGCACCTCGATGCGGGGACCTATACCGTGACGGTGAGTAGCCCCAACGGGACTTGTACCGAGACGGCGACCGTGGAGGTGACGGCGGACCTGTCCTGCCGGGTGACGATCGGCGGTTACGTCTTGGATGACAGTGCGGATCAGGAATGCGACAACGACGCGTCGGTAAATCCGGTGGCGGGGGTAAACGTCAGGTTGTTGCCCCTGGACATCAGCACCCTGACCGATGCGAATGGCTATTACGAGTTTGAGGTCAATACGGGGGCCTACACCCTGGAGATCAACGCTCCCGCGCCTTACTACGTCGAGTGCCCGGCCAGTGGTGTCTTGCAGGTCGAAGCCCTCGATACGAGCGACGTACTGGTGAACAATAACTTCTACCTCAACATCCTCACCAATTTCGACCTACGGGTCAACGCCATTACCGGTACACCGGTACCGGGCGGCAATCAGTTTTACGAACTGTCCTACTGCAACGACTTTTTCCAAGAGGTCAGCGGGGAGGTCATTTTCCGCCACGATCCGGCCCTGATCTTTGACCCCGTTGCGGCCGGCGCCAGCAGCTACGATGCGGCCACCGCCACGGCCACCTGGACCTTCTCTGACCTTAGCTTTTTCGAATGCGAATACCTGCAATTTACGATGGCCGTCCCCGCCAGCTTGGCCCCGGGTACCGAAGTGATTTCCGAATTGCTGGCCCTGCCCACCACCGGCGACATCCAACCCGATAACAATTACTACGCCTGGGTCACCGTAGTCCCGGAATACGGGGCGCCCAATATCAACCCCTCCACCGAGGTGGAGTTGGCTCCCGTGACGGGCGGCATCGAACTGTATCCGAACCAACCCAATCCCTTTGTGGACCAAACTGACTTGTCTTTCTACCTGCCCGAAGCTACCGACGTCCGGCTGGGCGTCTACGACCTCAACGGGCGCTTGCTCTGGCAGCGGGCGGGACACTTGGACGAGGGCCGTCACCAGTGGACGCTGGGGGCGGAGGAGTTGCCGGCGGCGGGTTTGTACCTCTACCGCTTGGAGGCCGGTGGCCAGGTACGAACGGCGAAGCTGATGCGTTTGTAAATGATGCGCTAACAAGTATGCCAAGCCATTTCCCCAGCCGCTGATGACGGCTGGGGAAATTTTTTAGGTATCGGTATCGAATTGTTGCAAGGTGTTCGTATATTTAGTGCTGGAATTTTCCCAGTCAAAAAAATGAAGGTGCTATGAAAAAATCCATCCTGCTTTGCTGTTCCTTTTTGGTCTTCCTCGTCACGCTTGACGCCCAGTACGTCAGTACGTCACCCTCTGAGGAGGTGTGGGGGGAACACCGAGCAAGGCAAGTCCCCTTTCTCCAACTACAGGGCGGTCTGGTCTTCGATCAGTACGAAGATGCTGAAGACTTTTGGGGCTTCAACTATGTTAGTCTGGGCTTGGGCAAGTGGCAAGGTGATCGGCTGCGTGGTTTGGAGTTGGATTTCCTGCGCTTTGACCTAACGAGGCCGTCTACTCGTACTAATGATTTTCTGTCCTCCTCGGAGTGGTCGCGTAAGAAATGGGCCCTTGACCTGACGGCCTACCAGCTTTATCCGATATTTGCCAATCGCCAATGGTGGATTGGTGGGGGCCCCCAAGTGTCGCTTGGCTACGCCAGAACTGAATTGGAGCCGATAAGCATGGATTTCAATCCCCTTTCCCCCAGGGAAATTGAGGACTACCGACTCGGGATTGGTGGCCGGGGAAACCTCTTCTACCGGCTTTCTCAAAGGGTACGGGTACAAGTGGGCGTGAAAGTAATCTTGCTCGATTTGGGCTATCAATTGGAGGTGGTACCCAGTCCTATCTTAAATCAGTCGATCAGTACCGAAAGTTCTGTACGAGCTGACTTTTTGCGTTCTTCGTTTTATTTTCCGGTGGGCCTTACCTTCTTTCTGTAGGCGCGGGGTTCAAGCGACGCCCCCGTTGCTTCTCATCCGTCTCCCCTCACTTGCTCCAGGAGCCAGGGTTTTTCGGCTACCTCTTGGGTAGCTTCGATTTCCTGCCGCAGTTTAGCCAAGCCCGCGGTATCGTAGCGCTGGGTGTGCAGCAGTTTTTTGGTAAAGCGGATCAGGTTGAGGTTGAGGGTGCGGTGGTAGCCCAGTTCGGGGTGGCGGTAGATGTAGTTCTTAAAGCTGTCGAGGTGGGACTGGAGGGCGTCGTAGGCTTGTTCGGAGTAGTAGATGGTGAGGAGCATGCGCCGGGCGTTGACGTTGAGGAGGGGGTCGTCGAAGTCGGCTTGCTGGAGGAGTTTCATGGCCTTGTGGTAGTCGGGTTGGCGGTAGTAGAGGATGGCCAAATTGTAGTTGAAGGTGCTTTCGCGGTACTTCTTTTCGATCCGGTCCTGGTAGCGGAAGAGGAAGTCTTCCACCCACTGGTATTCCTTGAGTCCCAAGCCGGCCATGGCGATGTTTTTGTAGGTAAAGCGCGACATCACCCCATTGGTGATGAAGACGGCATTGGCCAATCCTTCCTTGTAAATTTCGAAGAGTGTGGTGAGAAACTGATCCTGTCCGGCGTTGATCTGGCGGATGCAATAATTGATGGCCAGGACGTAGATGTCGCGGATTTCCTGTTCGGCAAAGCGGTGCTGTTGGGTTTGGACCAATTGGCGGAGTTGCTGGAAGTAGGGGGTGGAATCCGTCTCGGTCAGGGCTTTGTAGGTGTGGTAGTAGATGGAGATAGCGGGGATGTGGGAATAGTCATTGGTCTGGGTGTGTTGCAGGACTTCGTCGAGGAGCAATTCGGGGCGAGCGTTTGGCGCGACGGTTTGTTGGCTGAGGGCCGCGCTGCTGAGTCGGAGACGGTTGGCGATAAAATAGTGTCCGAAGTGATCGGTCATTTCGGTAAAGACCTCGTCGGGATGCCGGCTGGCGATGCTGTTGACGCTGTATTGTTCCAGGGCGAGCTGGTAGTGAAAAAAGTGGTAATCGGCATTGCGCAGGGGTTGGTTGTCGACCAGTTTTTTGGCCACCTTCAATTCGCCTTCGAAGACCCGTTTGATGCCCCGTTTGCGCAGCGCCCGGCACAGGTGGGTCTGTTCGACCACCGGGTTGTCGCGCATTTCCTCGTAGGCCAGAAAGGCCTTTACCGTTTTGAACAAAAAGGAAAAGGTATAGCCCAACTGCTTCTCGTCGTAGTCCTGATCGGGAAAAAGGGCCGCAAAGATGACCCGCCGCTCCAGGGTTTTGGGGCGGGGGAAGGGATGCTGTTTGCGCAGGTAGTGAAACAGGTCGATGACGTCCTGTCGTTGGTTAAAATAGGGGGAGGCGACAAATTTTTCGAGATGGCGCAGGTCCCGTTTGTCCAAATATTGGAAGACCTCCACCAGACGACTTTGGTGCATAGCTTGGGTTTGTTTGGAAAAATAGATGAAAAAGATACTGATTTTTAAGGGTTTATGAAATATGGCTGCTATATTTTGATTGGTAAATTGGCTAATTTGTTGTTGTACTGACCGGATGAGGAAGCGATATTGAGGAAAATTGCGAAACTATAATGACTATGAGCTGGCGAGTGACCCAAATCGTCCCAAAAACCAACCCCGTCTGCGGCCAACGCCCCCTTGGGCTGCTGCTTGGGATATGGTTGCTGGGCGTTCTGCTCTTCGCCCTCCCCCGTACCGCCACTGCCCAGTGGTTTACCCTCCCCAATTTTACCGAATCCCGCGCCGTCCTACCCACTCCCGATGGTGGCTTTATCGCTGCCGGCCGCCGGGGCGTCCCCGCCATCGGAATGGTCGACGATGCCTACCTCACCAAGCTCGATCCCGACGGCCGTATCCAGTGGGAAGGCGCCTACGGAGGCAATGATGCTGAAAACATCGTCGCCCTCACCCTCACCACCACCGGCGATTACGCCTTTACGGGCTTTACCAATAGCTTCGACGTCAATGGTACCGACGCCGACGTCTTTGTCGGACTGGTTGATCCCGACAGCAACCTGCGCTGGCAACGTTCCCTCGGTGGCATCCGCTCCGACCGGGGCAACGGCATTGCCGCCACCCCCGACGGGGGGCTGATCGTAACGGGCTGCTGGGATTGTTTTGGGCCATCCGAGCTCTACTTACTCAAACTCGATGTCGGGGGCAACGTCGAATGGGCCTTTCACGATTACCTACCCGGTTACACCGCCGAAGGCTGTGCCGTACGCCCTACCGCCGATGGGGGTTACGCCGTCACCGGCTGGGTCAATCAGGGGGGCAGCCGGATGCTGTTCCTCCTCAAAACCGATGCGGCGGGTCAATTGCTTTGGCAAGAAGTCTTTGGGGGGCTGGGGGATGACCAGGGTCGCGCGATCGTGGAGGCTGCCAATGGGGATCTCCTGGTGGCGGGTTACAGCTGGAGCAACAATTTTACCGCCGAGGACGTCTACCTCTTGCGCACCGATGCCCTGGGCAGTTACCGTTGGCACCGCTATTTTGGGGAGGCCAGTACGGGTGACTTTGCCTTTGCCGTGGAGGAACTGCCCGATGGGGACATCGTGGTGGCGGGAAGTGCCTGGAGCTTTGGGGCGGTCAACGGGGATGTGTACCTGTTTAAGACGGATGCCCAGGGCAACGAGATTTGGTCGCGGACGTATGGATCGGATCAGGAGGAGACGGGGCGTTCGATTGCCACGACGGCGAGTGGGGACTTGCTGGTGGCGGGAATCGATCGGACTTTTGAGATGGGAATGATGGTGGGGAGCAGCGGTCTCGTACTGCGGGCGGATCCGCAGGGCCGGATCGATGCCAATTTGATTCGGGGGAATGTCTACCACGATTTGAACGCGGACTGCGTCCCCCAGGCGGGGGAGGAGGTCTTGGCAAACTGGATCGTCCGACTGGAGGGCAATGGGGAGGAAGTGTACGCTACGACCGATGTGCAGGGCGATTACGAATTTCGCGTCGATCCCGGTGATTATCAATTGACCTTACTGCCCCCGACCTACAATTGGGAAAGCTGTCTGGCACCGCTAGACATCCTGGTTACGGGGCCTACCGATACACTGGATTTTACCCTGCCGGCCCGCAGTATCATCGCGGGTTCTTACCTGGAGGTCGACGTATCTGCCGCGAGCCTGAGTACTTGTACCAGTCCCGTCTATTTTGTCAATTATTGCAATCGGGGCCCCCAAACGGCCAGTGACGCGGAGGTCCGCATTGATCTGGACTCCTATTTTACCTTCCTGAGCAGCAGCATCAGCGGCAGCACGCCCGACGGACGCCGTTATTTTTTCCCCATCGGTGACGTAGCTCCCGGTGATTGTGGCCGTTTTGAGGTGGTGGTCGATCTCGACTGTGGGGCCACGGAAGGCCTTACGCACTGTCTGGAAGCCCACATTCAACCCAACAGCATCGACCTGCCCCCCGATCCGACCTGGGATGCCGCCAGTCTCACCATCGAGGCGGACTGTCAACTGGATTCTACGATCTTTACCCTGCGGAACGTGGGAACGGGCGATATGGATGGACCCCAGTACTACATCGTCATCGAGGACGACTTGGTCCTCTTTACGGGGCCCATCGACTTGGAAGCGGGGGAGTTTGAGGTGTTTAAGTATCCCGCCCGTGGAAAAACCTACCGGATGGAGGTCGACCAATCGCCCGGTCATCCCGGTCGCAGTCGGCCCAGCGCCACCTGGGAAGCTTGTGGAATGGGAGACTATGGGGCCATCAGTTTGGGTTACGTGACCCAATTCCCCGAAGACGATGCCGACTTTTTTGTCTCGGTGGATTGTCAGGAAAACCGTCCCGATTTTGCCCCCTTTGAAAAACGGGCCTATCCCAAGGGCACGACGGATCAGCATTACATCGATGCCAACACCGATTTGGAATACCACCTGCGGTTTCAAAATACAACGAGCGATACCGTCACGACGGTCATCATCCGCGATACGCTCTCCCCCTTCCTCGATTGGGGGACCATCGCGGCGGGCGCCAGTAGCCATCCCTACCACTACGAATTGTACGGAGCGGGCATCCTCAAATTTACCTTTAGCCATCTGGCCCTGCCGCCCGCCGCCACCGATCCTACGGCGTCGGTGGGCTTCGTCAAGTTTCGGGTTCGTCAATTGGCGGATAATCCCGCGGGTACCCGAATCCGCAACCGCTCGACCCTTTATTTGGACTGGGAAGTTCCCCAGCCCAGCCCCGAGGTGTTTCACACCATTCGCCCCCGAACGGTATACGCCACGACGGCGGAGCAGATCTGTGCGGGGGATTCCTATCGGGGACAGGTTTACACCGAATCCACCCTGGTGTACGATACCCTCCGGAGGGCTGACTACGATTCCATTACGATCATTCAATTGACCGTCAACGCCCCTTTCCGTGGGGTGATTGACACCAGCATTTGTGCGGGGGAGCTCTTCGAAATTGGGGGGTTCCAGTACGGCGAAGCGGGGATTTACGAAGCCCTTTTTGTCGACCGCAATGGTTGCGACAGCCTCTACGAGGTACAGCTGGCGGTATTGGAGCAGCCCTCGGTGGTGATCCGGGATACGCTCTGTGCGGGCGATTCCCTGGTTTTCAATGGGAATGTGTACACCGTCAGCGGGGAGTACCTCACCCAATTTCCGGCCAGTAATGGCTGTGACAGCAGCGTTCACCTCGCGCTCCGAGTACTCGATTCGATCCTGACCCGGGTGGATACGGCTCTGTACATCGGGGCGGTCTACCAGGGGATACGGGTCAATGCGGATACCAGCTTTACCCAGGTATACGCCGCTACTAACGGTTGTGATAGCCTCGTGCTGGTGCACGTGCTTGCTTTGACGACGGGGCTGGCTGCTCCCGGAGCGGCGCTTTTGGAGTGGCGGGTGTTCCCCAATCCAGTCCGCGACGTACTCAACCTACGCTATTACCTCGGCGCTAGTAGCCCCCTGCGGGTCGAGGTGTTTACGCTCCGGGGCCACCACGAGGTCCTGTTCCAGTCCACTGGAGCATTGGGGCCGGGCTTTTACGAGCACCGTTTTGCTTTTGCCGACTATCCGCCGGGCACTTACCTGCTGCGGATCAGTACGAATGGGGGCCAACAAATACGAAAGGTTATTAAGTGGGACTAATTTATAGTTCTTAGAGCCGATCCTCTGGAGGGTCGGCTTTTTTTATGGAGAAGGGGAGTGGTTGGACCAACAAAAATGGGCCAAGCCCGTAAGTCGGGATGGCCCATTTTTGTTTAAGTGGGGGAGGGGTAGCACGCTGAGGGGCTACCAGGAAATATCGTCTTCGGTGACGTCTTCGGACTGTACCTCTTCGGTGACGTCTTCCGCGTCGTCGTTGCTAGTATTGTTAGTGGTATTGCTGTTGCTGTTGTTGTCGTAGTTATTGCCAGCGTTGCTATGAGCATTATAGTTGCCATCCGGCTGGGCTTGGCGCTGGGCTTCCCATTCTTCGTGGCGGCGGGTAAACTCATCGTAGTCGTAATCGGGCATCAATTCGGTTTTGACGTAATTGATGGCCTCTTCCATGCCCGAGCTTAAGCGGTTGAAATCCTCTTTGTACAAAAAGATTTTGTGGCGCTCGTAGCCGTCTTGGTTAAATTTTTTGGTGCTTTCGGTGATGGTCAGGTAATAATCATCACCTTTGGTACGCCGAACGTCAAAAAAGTAAGTTCTTCGTTTTCCCGCGCGAATCTTCTTGGAAAAAACACTCTCGAATCTCCTTTGGTTGCTCTCGTAATCCACTGGTTTATATTTAATTAAACAATGAGATGCCGTTTTGATCCTGTACAAAAGTAAGGAAATGTCATCTAAACTTATACAATACTAATAAAAATAGCAGAAAATCCAAGGCTTGCAAAACAATATTCTTGTATTTCCCGTGCGGAAAAACATTGTAATCCGGGCCCGGACGAGAAATGGCGCTACTCGGTGGTGATATCTTGTAGCTTTTGCTGTTCGAATAGTTCGTAATAAAAGCCTCGGTTGGCCAGTAGTTCTTCGTGGGTACCGGCCTCGCTGATGCGCCCATCGTCGAGCACGATAATTTGGTCGAATTGGAGGAGGCCGTAGATGCGGTGGGTGATGATGATGGCCGTTTTATCGGCCAGGGTGTTGTTGAGGTAACCTAGGATTTGCTGTTCGGTGGTGGTATCGACGGCGGAGAGGCAGTCGTCGAGGATGACCACATCGGGTTGTTTGATGAGGGCGCGGGCGATGGAGATGCGTTGCTTTTGTCCGCCCGAGAGGGTCACCCCGCGTTCGCCCACGGCGGTTTCGAAGCCTTCGGGCAGTTCGACAATGTCCTGGTGGACGGCGGCGTAGCGGGTGTAGGCCTCCACGTCGGCCCGGGAGGCCTCGGGATGGCCGAAAGCGACGTTCCCCGCCACGGTATCGGAGAAGAGGAAGACGTCCTGGGGCACGTAGCCGATGCGATTGCGCAGCTTGGCCAGGTCGTGTTGGCGAATATCGCGTCCGTCGATTTGAATACTGCCCTGATTGACGTCGTACATACGGACCAGCAGGTCGGCAATGGTGGATTTACCCGAGCCCGTTTTGCCGATGATGGCCATTTTCTGTCCCGCTTTGAGTTGGAAGGAGACCCGGTCGAGCGCACGGGTACCGCTATCGGGGTAGTCGAAGGTGACGGCATCAAAGGTAATGTCGCCGTGTAGGGGGCTGGCATCCTCGGTGGGGCTAAGGATTTCGGCAGGCGTTTGTAAAATGTCGTTGATCCGCTTTTGGGATGCGGCCGCTTGCTGGAAGATGGAGGCAATCCAGCCGATGGCGGTCACCGGCCAAGTCAGCATATTGATGTAGATGACAAACTCGGCGATATTCCCCGGGGTGATGTTGCCCTTCACCACTTGGAGCCCACCGATGTAGACGGTCAGTGTGGTGCTGATGCCGATCAGGAGCACCATGAGGGGGAAGAAGGCGGCGTTGACCTGGGCCAGTCGGAGAGACTTGTCCTTATAATCCTCGGCCTGTTGGCCAAAATAGCGACCCATGGGTTCTTCCTGTACGTAGGACTTGACCACCCGGATGCCCGAGTAAACCTCCTGGGAGATGCTATTGAGCTGGGCCAGTTGCTGTTGGATGATGGTACTGCGTTTGTTGATCAGGTTACTGACGTAATAGATCGAGAAGGAGAGGAAGGGCAGGGGCAGGAGGCTGTAAAGGGTCAGCTCGACGCTGACGTTGACCATGGACCAGATGACCATGACGAAGAGCGAGACCAGGTTGATGCCGTAGAGGGTGGCCGGGCCGAGGTACATCCGCACCTTGGAGACGTCCTCGGTGATGCGGGACATCAGGTCACCGGTGCTCTGTTGTTTGTAGAAGGCGAGGGAAAGCTTTTGGTAATGTTCGTAAATTTCTTTGCGCAGGTCGTATTCGATCAGTCGGGACATTACGATGATGGTCTGCCGCATAAAATACATGAAGACGCCCATGATGAGGGCGAGGAGGAGAACGAGCAGGCCAAAGAAGAGGAGGGTGGTAC
>CALCCH010000168.1 GCA_937899855.1 uncultured Saprospirales bacterium
GATGCTGGTGATTGTGGACTACGGCCTCGCAGTCCTCGGCCTTGTCGAAGCTACAGTGCAGCACCTGGTCGCGGTAATGGAGGATTTCTCCCGAGGCGGCGTCGACCATAATTTTCCAAACGTTTTGGCCGTTGCGCATGTGCAGTCGCACCTGCCAGACGAGGCGGACCTCTTCCGGCGTCTGGAGGTGGTAGCGCAGGCCCGCGGTAATGGGTTCGAGGGTGAAGTCGCCGGGGGCGTAGACGTAATCCACCGCGCTGACTTGCTCTTGCAGGACCAGCTTGGGATTGCTGCGATTTTGAAAACGTTGTAGCGCCACGGCCACGGCCGCTTCGGGGCTCAAGCCAGGTTCGGTACCATTGACTTTACCCGCCAGGTCGGCCACAAAGCGATTGCCCATGCTCAATACCCGCCCATCGGGCAAGATGTTGAAATTGGTGATGGCTCCACCGAGGCTGATGCCAGCGTGTTGCTGACGGAGGTAGACGTGGGTCACGCCATTGTGGCGGGAGGTGTACAGGTCGCTAAGGGCGAAATTGCTAACGTCGGCCTCGGTGAGATCGTAATCGACCCGGTGTTGATCGAAATGGCGAAGGGCCACATCGAGCGGACTTTGCTTTTGGGCCAGAAGAACATTGGAGCTTAAGATCATCAAACCCCAACAAATTAAGAGTATGGGAGTAAAGTTAATTCTCATGTTGGTCTCGTATTTATGCTATGGATGTGTAGGGACAAAATACAAAAATCTGGAGAAGTACGAGCCAGCCTCAAACGGGAGCGGGGCATTTTTGACGCTACTGCGACGAATGTCCCACATTTGGGCCTTCAGAACGCAGCATTCCGGAGCCCATTTAGTGGGGTGATCCGGGGCTCCATTCAATTGTTGCGGTCCAGTTCGGCGACGATACGGAGGACCATTTCGAGGTCTTCAAAGAATTCCCGGACCAGTTCAAAGCTCACATTACTTCGCAAAATATAAGGTTCGAGTAAGTCCTTTGGTTCAGTAATTGCGATGTAAACCTGCTGATTTAGGAAGGAAAAGTACATTTTCTTATCCGTTCGCAAGCGATATTCGAGAATCGCGGTCTGCAAATCGGGGGAAAGCATTTGGTGGAGATTGACCTGGGCGGTGGCGTAGGTCATAAAGTATTGGTTGAATTGATCGTCCAATACTTGGGGGTCGACGGCGTAGGCGCCCTTGCGGGTGATGGCCTTGATCGAGCGGGTGAGGTACTGTTTGAATTCGCGGGGCAAGATGACGATGGCTCCCGCCATTTCGTGGTTAAATTTGGAGGTGAGAAAAACGCCGCGGAAGACGTAATCCAGTCGATTGCGGACGCGCGAAAACTCGCGGACGTTGAGCTCGCAGAGTTGGAATTCCAGCTCGCCGATCTTGCCCGTGATCAGGTCCTCGCCCCGATACTCCGGAGCGCGGGAGGCGAAGATGTGGCTGGCCCGGAAAGTCTTCCGGGGGATAAAGCCCTTGGGGTCGTAACGGAGCGTACCGTAGTTGGGCCCATCGTCGATAAAGTCGAGCAGGAGGTTGATGACGTTGGGCTTGAACGTATTGCGAAAGTGCTGGATGCGGTAGGCCAGGTAGGCGATGTAAAAGAAGACGCCCATCAGGAGCATGAGGGAAAAAAGGGGGATGCGGAGGTAAAACTCCATGACGATGATGCCGGCGATGAGGAAGGCCGAAAAAAACATGAGGCGCCACAGCCGGCGGCGGTGGCGCTCCATCCGCATCAATTCCGGGTGAATGGTATGATTGTAGAAAACGCGGAATTCGTCGAGCCGGCGCACGGGGAGGCTTAGAGGTCGCTAATTTTACCGTGCTGAGACTCGTACTGCTGTAGCCACTGCGAGACGGCTTGTCCGATGATGTCCTTCATATACCGGCGCTCTTCCTTGGCGATCAGCTTTAGCTTGGCGACTTTTTCCCGGTCGTAAACGAAAGTGACGCGTTTTTGGAAGGAGGTCGCCATGAGTTCTTCCCGGGTCATGTCGGAGGTATGGCGAATGAGGACGTCGAGCCCCATGGCGGGGCGACGGCGTTGGTGGGGGCGGCTGCGGGCCACCTTTACGTCCACCGCGGCAGTTTTTTCGGACCGCATTTTTTCCTCGACCGTTTCCTGGTGGACTTCTTCGACCAGCGTGTCCATCTCGGTGGTAAAGTTCTTACCCGATCGGCGTTTGCGTTTCGGTTGGGGGGGGCGCGATTCGGTGGGTTCGCCCGAATCGGGGTTGACCTTTTTGGTGCGAGACAACAGCGGACTATCCTGAAGTTTTTCTTCCAGCGTACCACTGCCAAACAGGCTCTCTAGTCCATCGGTAAATTTTTTCTTAGCCACGCGAGAATGATTCTAGTTCAACAATTGGAGGAACACAATTCGGGGGGGATGGGCCTAGCGGGAGGCCACCCCCTCTTCTACTTTCTCGGTGCGTTCGATGATTTCGCGACACAGGCTCAGGTAGTCCTTGGCACCGTGGCTATTGGCACTGTAAGCAAAAATGTCTTGCCGCTGCGCGGGGGCCTCGGCCAGGGCAACATTGTCGCGGATGTAGGTATCGAAGACTTTGCTGCCGAAGTATTTGCGGATGGTACCCACCACGTCGCGGTTGAGGACCTTCCGGCTATCGTACATCGTGGCGATCACGCCACCGATGCTCAATTTTTTGTTGAGGCGGAAACGCACCTTATCGATGACCTGCTTGATTTTGGTCAGCCCTTGGAGGGCGAGGAATTCCGTTTGGAGGGGAATGTAGACGTAATTGCTACAGGTCAGCGCGTTGAGGGTCAGCAGACCCAACGAGGGGGGACAATCGATGATGATAAAGTCGTATTCCTCCAACACGGGTTCGAACAATTCCCGCAGGATGTATTCGCGACCGGCTTCATTGATCAACTCCATTTCGGCCCCCGAAAGATCGAGGGAAGAAGTGATGACGTCCAGTCCTTGCTTAACGGTGTAGGGAACGAGTTCGGACTCGCCGCGGACGCATTCGTAGATCGTAATTTTTTGACGGGGAATACCCAGGGAAAGGGTGAGGTTGGCCTGGGGATCGAGGTCGATGAGGAGGACTTTGCGGCCCAGTTCTACTAAGCCGGCGCCGATGTTGATGGCGCTCGTCGTCTTACCGACCCCACCTTTGTGGTTCAATAGTGATATAATGTTTCCCATAGTGTGTTTAACTTTTTCTATTGAGGTGAAGGTAATAATTATTCCGAAACATGACTATATAAAACATTACAAAAATGAATAAAATAAGGTGTCTTGAAAGTATGTACAAGGATCGCGCCAAACATGCTAATTTTATTTAATATGATTGATTTTATCCTACTTTGGGCACGAGAGAGCACAACAGTTCCAACAAAAAAACAAAAAATTGCACAACTATTTGTTTGATAAAATTATTTGTTTTATTTTGCAGCATCGTTTTTGATCACTTAAAACCGTCATCATGATTAGAGAAGATCGCATTGAATTGAACAATCGCTTCATCAAAGTTTTTCGCCTCCTGGAGGAACGGGGAGATGTCATCCTCAACGACCGCAGTGGCAAGGGCATGGGAGATTTTGCGGAGCGCATCCTGGGCAATAAGGCCTACGGTCACATCATCCGCGCTTTTCTCAATCCCACGGATAAGCGCGTGATTGACTACCGGCACGCTCGGACCTTGTGCCGGGAATACGGCGTCAATGAGTCTTACCTAATCGACGGAGTGGGAACGCCCTTTGGCTTTGACCTCCCCGAGTCCAATGGCAGCAAGGAGTACCAACAGCGCAACAATGGCAACATCCTCTTCACCTCCGTGCAGGCTTTTGCGGGTTCGGGGGTTGATGTGGGAGGGTCCTCCGCCGAGGACAACCAGTACTACGCCATTCCCGGGGTCAGTGGGAATGGGCTGGTGGCTTTCCCCATCGAGGGGGACAGTATGGAGCCCGTCATCAGCGATGGCGATACCATCATTTGTCGTCAGATTGGTGGCTTTCACGAGATCAAGAACAACGAAATTTACGCCGTCAAAAACAACGGTTCGCTCTGGGTCAAGTACGTCCAGAGTATCAACAACAAAAAGGGGCGAATCGAAGCCCTCAAGCTGATCTCGGCCAATCATTTGGAATACGATCCTTTTGTGGAAGAGGTCAACGAGCACACCCGCTTGTTTAAAGTCATCCGTCTGATTCGCAATCTGTAGTTGTGGATCGGAAAGGGGCTAAGGTACCTTCACGTGGTGTATGACCATCAGAAGATACGGAGCCTTTGATCCGTTGCCGTTGCCCTGCCCTGAGATACACTTGTGATACCAGTTCGTAGAGTTCACAAATCGTTTTTAGCTTTCCCTGTTGCTTCCGGTCTAAGCACTGTCTGACTCGATCCGGGTTCCACCACTGTGGCGATCTCGGCCCGAGAGTGCTTTGCCCGATCGATGGGTACCCATCGGGTAAACAAAAGCTCCAGGTATTGACCGATCTAAAGAATAGCTGAGATGGATAAAGTTAACCGTAGGGAACTGAACAAGCGTTTTAAGAAGGTCTATCAAATGCTGGTAGAACGGGGAGAGATCATCAAAAATAACCGACAGAAAAGTAAATCTACCTTTGCCCAAAACATTGGGACCAAAGGGCATATCATTGACCTGTACCTGCAGGACAAGCGGGAAATCACCTACGAGCAGGTCAAAAACCTATGCAAACACTATGGCATCAATGAATCTTTTATGTTTCAGGGGATTGGGCTGCCTTTCGGGAAGATTCGCATCCCCGATCCCGAAGAAAGACTCGCTATGGCTCTTGGAATTAACTTTTCACCAAACATACTCTTTACCAACGTCGAGGCCTTCGCCAGCAACACCATCGGGGTGGATCTGCTGGAAGAAAATCAAAGGTTTACCATTCCCGGCCTGAGTGGCGACCTGATCGCTTTTAACATCAATGGCGACAGCATGGCCCCCACCATCCTTTCCGGTGATATGGTCATCTGTACCCCACTGGAAGCCAAAGAAGAAATGATAGACAATGAAATCTACGCCGTGGTATCCAATCATTCCGTCTGGGTCAAAAGGGCCCAAAAATGCTACAACCGACACCACGAGTGGACCCACCTCAAACTGATTTCGGATAACTATGAGGAATTCGACCCCTTTCTGATCGAAATTAATGAGGTACGCCGCTTACTCAAAGTTACCAAACGACTGACGGGAATGAGTTGACCCCGGGTCAATTGCCCTTCCCGCAATTGTTTCCATTGCTCCGCAAGCGCAAGACCGCCAAAACCTGTGCCCCGAGCGGTAAAGCTTGCCCTACCGATGATATAGTCTCTCTAATTATATCCTGCTGTTTATGATTCACTCCGAAAGTCAAGCTTTCGGAGTTTTTTTTATCCCCGCTGCCGCATCACCTCATACAACATGATGCCACTCGCTACCGATACGTTAAAAGAGTCCGTTTGCCCCTTTTGAGGAATGACAAAGGTTTGGTCCACCGCTTGAAGCACCGCACGACTGACACCATCACCTTCGGCCCCCACCACCAGCGCCACCGGCCCCATCAAATCCAATTGATCAAGCGGCTCCCGCGCCGCCAAACTACTCGCCATCACCCGAACCCCCGCCAACTGTAAGGACTCGATGGCCTTGATCAAACTCTTCTCCCGGCACACCGGAATCACATTCAGGGCCCCCGCCGAGGTCTTGAGCGCCTCCGCATTGATCTGAGCCGCTCCCTTTTTCGGAATCACCAGGGCGTGCGCCCCACAGCATTCCGCCGAACGGGCGATGGCACCAAAATTGCGCACATCAGTTACACCGTCCAACAAAACCAGGAGCGGTGATTCCGACCGCTCGTAAATGAGCGGCAGTACGTCCTCCAAACGCTGGTAAGTTAGCAGCGACAAATAGCCAATAATCCCTTGGTGATTGCCCGACGTAATCCGGTTCAGTCGCTCCTTGGGCGCCACCTGCAGGGGGATGTTGAGCCGCTTGCTCCAATGCCGGATGTCGCGCTCGAAATCCCCCCGAACGCCCTGCTGCAAAAGCAGTTTGTCGATGGGGGTACCCGACTGTAGGGCTTCCAGGACGGGATGACGTCCGTAGATCATTTTGTCCTTATTTTTCTTCATCGAAGCGAAAGGTCGGATTTTTCTTTAATTTTATAGAGGACATCTCAAAAATAATCGCATGAATAATCAACGCTACCTCTTCGTACTGCTGTGGCTATGGACCCTTCCCCTCTCCGCCCAGTCCCCCTCCCCCACCGAAAAAGCCCGCCAGTACCTCCAGCAAAGCGCCGCCAAGTGGGCACTCGACACCGAGGACCTCAGCGACCTGCGGGTCACCGATCACTACCGCAGCCCCAACGGCATCGAACACATTTACTTCCAACAGTACTACGGTGGACTTCCCATTTATCAAGCCATCGTGGGCGTCAGCATCGGCAGCGACGGACAGCTCTACAGCCCAAGCACGGGCCGCTTTCACGCCCGGGTCCGATCCAAGATTGATGCCCCGCGCGCCCGTTGGTCGGCCTCGCAAGCACTGGCCAGCGTCCTACCCAAAGACAGCCCCTTGCCACCGCTGCTGGAACAACGGGATCCCCACCGCCTGCGCTACGCCGCCGGAGCCGTCGCCGCCGAAGATATCCCCGTTCGCTTGGAATACTTTGCCGACCGCGACGGCCAGTTGCACCTCAGCTGGGCCATCCAATTGGCCGCGATCGATGGCCAGGCCTGGTGGAGCCTCCACGTCGACGCTCGCGATGGCCAACTCCTCCAACGCAGCAACTTGACCCTCTCCAGCTCCTTTACCGATCATCCCTACCACCGACACGGGACGACCTGCTCGGACGGGGCAGTCCCCCAGGAAGCCCCCAATACCACGAGCCTAGCGAGTAGCTATCGCGTCTTTCCCTTCCCCGGCGAAAGCCCTCTGCACACCAACCATGAGTTGGTCAATAACCCAGCGGATTCCGTAGCCTCTCCCTTTGGTTGGCACGACACCGATGGCCAGCCCGGAGCGGAGTACCAAATCACCCGAGGCAATAATGTCCACGCCTTTCCCGACCCCCTCAGCCAAAATGTTTCGCAGGGCGACGAACCCAATGGTGGGCCAGACCTGCAATTCGATTTCCCTTACGACCCCAATGCCAGCGTCGAGAGCTACCGCGATGCGGCTACGGTCAACCTCTTTTACGCCATCAATACGGCGCACGACTTTTTTTACCACTACGGTTTTGATGAAGCGGCGGGTAATTTCCAGGCCAGCAATTACAGTGGAGAAGGACAGGCCAACGATTACATCCTGGCCCAATCACAGGATGGGTACCTGACCGGTTCGGTCAACAATGCCAATTTCACGGCCCCACCCGATGGACAGAGTGGGCGCCTACAGATATTTATGTGGAACCGCAACGTCGGTGGTGGCTTGAAATACCTGCAAGTCCTCGAACCCGCGTCGGTAGCCGGAGAATACGGCAGCATTGCCTCGACGGACGACCCGCAGGGCTTTGGCCCGGAACTGCCCAGCACGCCCATCATCGCCGAAGTCGTCGAGGTCGACGATGGCAATTTTAACCCTTACACCACGGATGCCTGCGAAACCATTCAGAATGCCACCGAGCTCGCCGGGAAAATTGCGCTGGTGGACCGGGGCGGCTGTACCTACGAAAGAAAAGTACTCGTCGCCGAAGCGGCGGGAGCGGTAGCGGTCATCATCTGTAACTTCCGCGAAGATCCCGAAGGCATGCAGGGCACGCCCGACGTCGATCCCCTCATTCCCGCCGTGATGATCGGCTCCTCGGACTGCCAAACCATCCGCCAATTTGTGGGATCGGGGCTCCGGGTATCCCTGGGACAACCCGTCCTCAATGGCCCCGACTTTATCGATGGCGACTTTGACAATGGCATCATCGCTCACGAATACGCCCACGGGGTGTCTACGCGTCTTACCGGTGGCCCCAGTCAGTCGGAATGCCTGAGCAATCCCGATTTTAATGGCAACAACATTGCCGACGATACCGAGCAAATGGGAGAAGGCTGGAGTGATTTTTTCGCCCTCGCCATGACGACTCAGGCGGGTGACAATGGGGCCCTGCCCCGGGGCATTGGGACCTTCATCAACCGACAGGACATCGACGAGCGGGGTCTGCGTCGCTATCCCTACTCCACCGACCTGGCCATCAATCCGCTGACTTACGGCGACGTGGCGGCGGATCCCGAAACCCACCGGCTGGGTTCGATATGGTGCGCCATGCTTTGGGACTTGTACTGGGCGCTGGTGGAAGAATACGATTTCGACCCCGACCTTATGCGGGGCAGTGGCGGCAACAACATCGCGGTCAATTTGGTGATGGAAGGACTCAAGATGCAAGCCTGCCAGCCGGGCTTCGTCGATGGGCGCGACGCGATTTTGGCAGCGGATGACTTGTTGTACGGTGGTGCCAATGAATGCTTGATCTGGCGGGTTTTTGCCCGGCGGGGGCTGGGCTTCTACGCCAACCAGGGCAATGCCAACGACCCCGGCGATCAGCGGGAGGATTTTGAACCCCTCCCCACTTGTATCCCAGCGCTCAAAATTGCGAAGCGGGTGACGCCCACCGTGACGGGGGGCGAATTGATCGATGTGGTGGTTACCGTGACCAACCACAAGAGCGAAGCGGTGAGCGGGGTAATGGTGAGCGAAGAACTGATGACGGGGCTCGACCTCCAGGTCAACTCAGCTAATTTTCCCGTTACCGTCCAAGGTGACCTGGCCCTTTTTGAACTCGGTGAAATGGCGGCCCAGCAGGAGGTCGAATTGCGCTATCAACTCCGCACCTCGGACAACCTTACCTCTGCCCAATTGCTCCTGCTCGATTGTGAGGGTCGGAGCGGTTGGTTTACAGAAGAACCCGAAGAAAACAATTCCAACCTCTGGCTCAACAATTCGCAGCAAGTCTATCGCGGTCAGAGCGCTTGGTGGGTCCGCTCCATTGCCGGGGAGAGCCGCCAGTCGGCTTTTATGCAGTTTCCCTTTACCGTGGATGGGGACCAGCCGGTGGTTCGCTTCTTTCATTCCTTTCGTACGGAAAGGGGGCAGGATGCGGGGATCGTGCAGATCAGTACGGACGAGGAGGCCGAGGATTGGCGCAGCTTGGGAGATGCCTTCGTACGGAATGGATATTCGGGCCCGGTCAACTACCTCACCTTCGTAACCCCCAACCTATTCGGATTTTCGGGCAACAGCAATGGCTTCCAAGCCTCCTATATCGACCTCCGGGCCTATGCGGGGCAGGACATCCGTTTGCGTTTTAACTTCGCCACTTCGGATGGCAATGGCCTCAACGCCCCGGGACAGGGCTTTTGGGCATTCGACGAGGTAGAATTTCTGGATCTGGTGAATTACGATACCGAGGTGGTAGTTACCTCCAACGAAGGGGATCGCGCGAGCGCTCGGGCGGGCAGCTTGGGAACGGTGGTTTTGGGACAAAAGACCGCGCTAAACGAGCCGACGATGGTACCGGTAGACCTGCAGGTGTTTCCCAACCCTAGTAATGGCAAAGTAACGGTGACGGCGCGAAGCATCGGACGCACCGGGGCCGACCTGAGCGTGGTGGATGCCTTGGGTCGGGAACTCCAGCGCGAGTCCATCGCGCTGGACAACAACGGAGACCAGTGGACACTCGATTTGAGCGAGCTGGCCCGTGGGGTGTACTTCGTTAAGATCGAGACGACGCAGGGAGTGCTCGTCCGAAAATTATTGTTGGAAGGGGAATAAATCGACTTTATTCCTCTTCCGAATGGGCCTCGGGCGTTGCTTCGCTCGCCACTTCGGGAGTATCCTCCGCAGCTACCTCGGGGGTTGTTTCCGGGGTCTCGACCTCTTCCGCCTCGGGGCTAGGTGCCTCCACCGGCGCTGCGGGAGGTTCCACCACTTCGGGAGTGGTTTCGGACGCAGTGGCTTCGGGAGTCGCTTCCGGGGTCTCGGTCGCGGTGGGCTCGGCGCTTTCTTCCGCAGGAGCTGTCGGTGCCTCCACTTCCGCTTCTGAGGGTGCCTCGGGAGTCTTTTGCGCAACCGGCTCGGGACTTGCTTCGGTAGCAGCTTCGGTAGCAGCTTCCGCCGCAGCTTCTTCAACCGGCTCTTCGGCACTCGCTGCGGGCGTTTCCTCCGGGGTCTCGGCTTTGGTATACTGTTCGACGGCTTCTTTTACGTTATCTCCGATAACCGCCGCCACGGCTTTGGCGGTATCCACCACATCTTCGAGGGCTTCCCCCATCGTACTGGTGATGGCTTCCACCGCTCCCGCGAGGGTAGATTTATCGTCCGCTTTTTCCTCGGGCTGTTCGGAAATGGCGGAGGCTGCTTTTTTGAGGTCGTCGGCCTGATCGGTCCGGGCTTCTTCTTGACTCTTGATGTCCTCGGCAATTTTAGCCTTAGCGGCCTCGCGAGCCGCCTTTAGCTTTTCGCGCTCGGCTTGTTTGGCATCTTTTTCCCGCTGGACTTCCATCCGCCGTTCCAATTCGGACTTGGTCTTCATCATGTCCCCCAGCTTCTCCTCCTTCGAACGGATCCGTTCTTGGATCATCTTGATCTTGGCCTGACGAATTTGCTGTTCCAATTGCCCATCGGAATTGGCAAACTTGCGGTCCTGAAATTTGAGGTCGTCCCGATCGCGTTTGATCGAGCGCTCCATTTTTTCGATGGCGGCCACCAGGCCATTGTAGCGGCGAGTCAGGCGCTCCATCGGGGAATTGCCACTGGCGCCCTGCGCCCCAAAACGCAGCTCCTAGACCTTTTTGAAAGCCCCATCAAGGCGTTCCCAGACCTTGGAGCGGTGCTCCTTGGTGAATTTGGTATCCCGGAATTCCTTTTGCAGCTTTTTGAGGTCGTCAAAAATCCCACTGAGGTTGAGGCCCTTGGAAACCTTGGTTTCCAGTTCCTCCAGCGAGCCCATAAAGGTCTTGTAGTGCGTTTCCGAAAGGTTTTTAAATTCTTCGTCGAGGGCACTGCGCAGCTCCTTGAGGCGCGCGAATAATTTATTGGTATTCTCCCGCAGATCGTTGGCGTGATCGCGAAAGAGGTTGCGTTCTTTGACTTGACTTTGCACTTTGGACCAAAACCCTTTGAGGGAATCCCAAGTTCCGGAGTCAAACGTTTGCAGCTCCTCGACCTTGGTTCGCAGCTCGTTGAGTTCTGATTCGTAGGCCTCGAAAAGCTTGGAAGAGAGGACGATGAAATGCCATTCCGTCTGCGCCCGCTGGACCACATCGCCCCGCTCAACTTTGAGGTATTCGGGCAAGAGGCTATCCGAAATGGTGAGCTCGCGTTCTTCGACGCTGTGGTTTTCGGGAAAGGGAACTTCCTGATCGTTCCGCCATTCATTCATCATCCGGTTGGTAAAGGCTTCGGTAGCTTCGTCTTCCGGGAAGGTGTAAATGCTAACTTTGTTGGTCTTTGGGTGCAGTTGGAGAGCGATTAGGGTGCGTTCATCTTTGGCATTGGTGCCCCAAAGTACGAGCTTTTTCTTCATGGTAACGGGTATTCGAATTCGTTGTCAATGGGTAATATGGTACTAATACTTTACGGTAATATACCGACCAGGCCGCGCTCTGCCGCGCGGGTCGATACTCAATTCAGGACGTGGAAAGCGTTCAAAATACGGATTTAGGGCCTAAAGCACAAGGGTTAGGCCCCCTAGAATCCACCAAATACCGTCGAAGCGGATGCCCTCCCTACTGGAGGGTTCCCACGCCAACCAGGTTTTTCTCCACCAGGTACTCCGCAATTTGGATGGCATTGGTAGCAGCGCCCTTACGCAGATTGTCCGCCACTACCCACAAGTTCAGACAGCGCTCGGCCGACTCATCGCGGCGAATGCGTCCGACGAATACCTCATCCCGATTTTTGGCAAAACGGGGCATGGGATAGCGGTTTTCCGAAGGTTGGTCCAGTACGACGATGCCCGGCGCTTCGTCCAGGAGTTGGCGGACTTTGGCCAGGTCGTACTCTTTGGCAAACTCGACGCTGACCGCCGCGGAGTGCCCCCCGTGAACGGGTACGCGGACGGCCGGGGCGGTGATGCGCAGCTCGTCGTCGCCCAGGATTTTGCGGGTTTCGTGGACCAGCTTCATCTCTTCCTTGGTGTAATCATTGTCGAGGAAGATGTCGCAGTGCGGAAGACAATTGTCAAAAATGGGGTGTGGATAGGCCGCCTGGCCATTTTCTTGCACCTCGCCCCGTTTTTCGGTATCGTACTGGCGAACGGCCTTTACCCCCGTACCCGTGATGGACTGGTAGGTGCTGATCACCAAGCGGCGAATGCCGTAGTGCTGGTGCAGCGGGGCCAGGGCCACCACCATTTGGATGGTAGAACAATTGGGATTGGCGATGATTCGATCCTCCTCGGTCAGTACCCCCGCGTTGACTTCGGGGACGACCAATTTCTTATCGGGATCCATCCGCCAGGCCGAGGAGTTGTCGATCACCGTGGTTCCGACTTCAGCAAAACGGGGTGCCCATTCTTTGGACACCGAGCCGCCAGCCGAAAAGATGGCGATGTCGGGACGGGCGGCCACGGCCTCGGTGAGACCGATGACTTTGTAATTGTTGTCCTTAAAAAAAATGTTTTTACCAATGGAGCGTTCGGAGGCGACGGGTAAGAATTCGGTGATGGGGAAATGGCGCTCTTCGAGTACTTCGCGCATGACTGTTCCCACTAAACCGGTGACGCCAACTACTGCTACTTTCATACAAATTTTATTTAGGTGACACAATGGTATACGTTATCCGTAGGATGCTCAAAGTTCGGATTATTAAGCGTTCGATGCAATAGCGGTCAAAAAATCGGCCACAAATATTCAAAATTTGTCCCTCCCCCTCGGGAGGCATTGATTTTTAATTAATTTTGACTGCCGATCCTCACCTAAAGAGCCCATTAACGCGCCTAAAATTTCGCTGGATGAAAACGATCTCCCTCCTCTGTGGTATCTGCTGGTTTACCTAGCTCCTGGGGGCCCAATTTATCGCTGATTTTTCGGAGACGCGCCTCGATACGGAGGTCTGGTCGGGCGATACGGCCAATTTTGTGATCAATCCCGCGCAAGAGTTGCAGCTGATCGATGAGGACCCCGTCCAGACGAGCTCCTTTCTGGTAGCGCGGGTCGCCACGGGCGATAGTACCCACTGGGATTTTCTGGTCCGCCAGGAATTTAACCCCTCCAGCACCAATTTTGCCCGGGTGTACTTGGCGGCCAGCGACAGCGTACTCACCGAAGCGCTCAACGGGTACCACCTCGATATTGGCGGTACCTCCGGCAGCGTCGACTCGCTCCAGCTCTACCGTCAGGACGGCAGCAGCCGCAGCCTCATCCTGGCGGGTCGGAATGGGGCCGTGGCCACCGAGCCCGAAGTTCGCATCCGGGTGTCGCGCAATGCGGCGGGTTTGTGGCGGCTGGCGGCGGATTACGGCGGGGGAAACAATTTTGAGGACGAAGGCAGTGCCACGGACGCCACCTACCCTACGGGTACCTACTTTGGGATGGTCTGCCGCTACACCTCGACTCGAACCGACAAGATTTTTTTCGACGACATTCGCATCGACCCCCTGTTTGTAGATACGCGGGGCCCCACCCTACTCAATCTGACGGTACGCAATGCCCAGGAAATTGAACTCCAATTTGATGAGGACCTGGACCCCCTCAGCGCGGCGACGGTGGCCAATTACCAGATCGACAACGGCATCCAAATCACTGCGGCTAGCCTGGTGGGGGGCAATCCACGGTTGGTACGTCTGGAATTGGCGTCTCCCCTGGTCAGCTTGCAAACCTACCTATTGACGGTGGCCGGCGTCCGGGACAGTAAGGGCAACCCCCAGGACAGTCAAAGCCTGGATTTTGTCTTCCTCGACGTCGAGGAGGCCATGGCCTTTGACGTGCTCATTACCGAAATTTTTCCCGACCCCACCCCAGTTATTGGCCTGCCCGAAACCGAATACCTCGAATTGTACAACCGTAGCGATAAGCTGATCGACCTGGAGAATTACCTCCTGGCCGACGCCAGTGCAGAGGTAATCCTGCCCCCCTACCTACTCCTGCCCGACGCCTACGTCATCCTCTACAAAAGCGGCACTGGCGACTTTGCGGTGTTTGGCGACAGCCTCCCCCTGCCCGACTTCCCGGCCCTCACCAACGGGGGCGAAGTCCTCCAGCTGCTCAATCCGAGTGGGGCGCTGATCCACCGCGTGGCCTACACCGATGCCTGGTACCGCAATACGGATCGGGACGATGGGGGCTGGTCGCTGGAACTGATCAACCCCAATGCGCTTTGTGCGGGGGCGAGCAATTGGATCGTCTCGGAATCCCTCCTCGGGGGAACGCCGGGACAAGAGAATTCGGTTTTTGCCACCAATACGGAAATTCCAGCCCTCGAATTGCTCCAGGTGGCTCCCCTCTTCGGTGGCGTTCGGGTACGCCTCCTGTTCAACGTGGCCCTGGATGTGGAAACGGCGGCCGACCCGAGCAATTACCAAATTGAGGGGCTGAGTATCATTGCGGCCATCCCGGATCCGGATTTTAACCGCAGCGTCCTCCTCCAAATGGCCGAGCCTCTGGCGGAGCGCACCATCTACGAAATTCAAGTATTGCCCGGCCTGACCGACTGCCAGGGACGCAGCTCGGGAGTAGTGTTGCGGGGAGAATTTGGCCTTGCGGAATTGATCGAAGAGCGGGACTTGGTCATCAATGAGGTCCTGTTTGATCCCGAGGTGGGGGGAGTGGATTTTGTGGAACTGTTCAATCGATCGGACAAGGTACTCAACTTGGGCAATTTGCTGGTGGCCAATCGCGACGATAGTTTGCGGGTAGCGGCCGTCCGGAGCATCCCCGAGGATTACCCCCTCTTTCCCGGTCGTTACGTGGTGTTGACTCCCGACCCCGAGGACATCCGAATGCGTTATGCGGGCGAAGATCCCCGCGCTTTTATCCGGATGATTTTGCCGACCTTTCCCAACGACGAGGGCAGGGTCGTTTTGTTTGAAAACCAGGGAAATACCACCCTGTTTGTGGATGAGCTGGCCTACCGCGACCGCTGGCACAACGAACTGCTGGCGGACCGGGAGGGGGTTTCCCTGGAACGCATTTCGCCGGAGGGACCGACCCAGGAGGAATCCAACTGGGAAAGCGCGGCGCAGACGGCGGGTTTTGCTACTCCCACCTTTCGCAACTCGCAGTTTGGGGAGGAGCTGGCCACCGGTAGCGAGCTCATCACCCTGCCCTACACCACCTTTTCCCCCGACAGCGATGGCTTTCGCGATGCACTACTGCTGCGGTATCAAACCCCGGAGGCGGGCTACTTGGCCAACGTACGTATTTTTGATGCCCGCGGACGCTTGGTGCGCGACCTGAGCGAAAACGAGTTGCTGGGGCGCTCGGGCACCATTCGTTGGGACGGTGCGGATGCCGATGGGGCCAAGGCCAAGGTGGGCATTTACCTGCTGTGGATCGAACTTTTTTCGCCCGCGGGAGATGTGGAGCGCATTCGAGAGAATTGTGTGCTCGGTGGGGAGTGATTGGTACAATTCCACTATCTTTGCGCACTATGACGGCCACACAATTGCTCAACGCACGTCCCATCCAGCTGATCCTGGGTTTATTGATTCTTTTCGGAGCCATCAGCTGTATTTTTACGCCCAACTACTTCTTCTTCAAAATGGGGGCGCGTTTTGCGGGTTTGCTGATGTTGGGATATTTGGCACTGGGCCTGGTCTTTTTGCTGCTGCGACAGCCCCGACTGATGTTCCTTAGCTTTGGCTGTTGTGCGGGCCTGTGTTTGTTTCTAAAAAACTCTTCCAACTCCCTCCTCAAGGCCCCGGCGCGCAACAATCAGTTGAGCATCCGGGTGGCTCATTTTAACGTCTCGGCCTCGGACGGGGATTTTGAGAGTACCCTCAAAGCGATCAAGCAGAGTAAGGCCGACCTCATCTCCATCCAGGAGGTCACACCGGATTGGGAATACATCCTGAGCGAATCGCTGGGCGAGAAATATCCCTATTCGGCCTCCATGGTTCGCTTTGACCCTTACGGGCTGTCCATTTACTCCAAACATCCCATCCAAGCGCTGGATACCTTTTACTACGAGGAGATTCCCAATTTTAGTGGCGTCATCAAAGCCAAGCGCGCTCGGAAGTCCTTCAAATTCATATGTGCCCACACCACGCCCCCCCTCTACAGCCAGGCCTACGATGCGATGCGCAACCACCTCCGGGTGGTGGCGGCGGAGGCCCGACGCGACAGCCTGCCCGTAGTGATGATCGCCAACCTCAACGCGCCTCCCTGGTGGGCCGAAGTACAAGAATTGCGCAGCAATGCCCAGCTATTCGACAGCCGCCGCAGCGCCACCTACAGCCTTTCGGAGGTGCTGCGCAGCCCGGGCGATTACATCTTCCACAGCGCGGAGTTCAACTGCTTGAGCTTTGAGAATATCGTATCGCCCCAGTCCAGTCATTTGGGGATTAAGGGGCAGTACCAATTTAAAGCCAATGCTGAAAAAACGTATCGCTAGTTTTGGCTACGCCTTTCGGGGCATTGCCGATTTGTTTGGCTCCGAGGTCAACGCCCGGATTCACGCGGTGGCAGCCATCCTCGCCCTGGGGCTGGGCTGGTACCTGGACATCAGTCGGGTGGAATGGGGACTGATCGCCTTGTGTATTGCGGCGGTCCTGAGTGCCGAGGCCTTCAATACTTCGCTGGAAGCCCTCACCGACCTCGTCTCGCCCGAACGGCAGGAACTGGCGCGCAAGGCCAAGGACACGGCGGCGGGAGCCGTTTTGCTGGTGGCGATGGGGGCGGCCACGGTAGGACTGCTGATCTTTTTGCCCAAATTACTCCGGATCTGGGGGCTTTAAACCACACAAAAGCAACCTTTTCACAATAGATTGCATATACCAAGCGTATATTAGGATAGAACGCTAACCACGACTTCCCCTATAGAATTTATCCTCTACTACCGTAACCATCATTAGCACTAGGCACGGAATTCGTAGCACTCCGTTTGGAAATCTGACTATTCGTACGCTTTCGGCCTCCAATTCTGGCGGCACCCCCTTACCTTATGAATAGTTGACGTTGCGACTTTTCATTCAACTGACGTTGGATGGGCCAATTGATTTATTCGGAATTACCCCAGACAGTATCAGACACGACCAAACAAAATACGATATCTCATAACTAACAAAAATTTCATCTGATCGGTCCACC
>CALCCH010000169.1 GCA_937899855.1 uncultured Saprospirales bacterium
AGCCACTGCATCAGTAGGTAGACGAAGAGGGCGGGCAAACCATTTTCCGCCAGACGCTGGTATTCGTTGTGCGCACCCGCAGTTTTTTCATCCCCCATCCGCGCCGAAATCAAAGTGATTTCCTGGCGAAAGCGATCCGTCCCGATCCCGAAGATGGGATTCTCCCGAATCGCGTTGAGGGAGATCAGCATCAGGTAAAGGCGGCCGGCATTGCTCTGGCTACCGATTTCCTCGGCATCCTTTTTTTCCAGGGAAAAATCGGTAAACAAGATGGCCGTATCGTTGAACTGCTCCAGTACCTCATCCGATTGCGCAACCGAACCACTGACGAGTATAAACCCCAGTAAGGAGACCCCAATGGCCACTCGACTGACAATGCGCAAAACCCGCTGGCGGTACCGAAAACTTCGGTACAAAATGAGCAGTATCGGGCCCGCAGTCAGAATAAAGGCAAACCAACCCTTGCGCTCCAGCGACATGACCATCAACAGGGCCGCAAAAAGAAAGAGCAGTAGGTACTTGCGATCCAGTGCAAAACGGACGAATAAAAAAGTCGCCAGTAAACCGTAGAGAATTTTGAGCTCATCGAGGGCCTTGTACATCACCACGTAGCCGTGAGCAATGTGCCAAACCGTGGTGTAAATCACCAGGGCGAAGGTGGTGTAAAAGTAAGCTCGAAAAAAAGCCCGCCGCGCCTGGGGTTGTACAAAAACCCCCACCATCAGAAAGGTGAAAATGAAAAATTCAAACTGCTGGAGCGCCTCCTTGGTCGTAGCCGATGGGTTGAGGACGACGGCGTTGAGCGTCAGGTACAAACACAGCAGCACGTAAATCTGAATGTAGGAACGCGAAAAAAAATCGCGCAACAAGGATTTCTTCAGCAGAAAAAACGGGCTGAGCAAAAGGACAAAGCCCAGGAAAAAGTCGAAGGGCCGCAGCACTACCCCCACCTTGATCTCAATGGGTAGAAACAAGATGCCCGAAGCGATGCCGAGGATGGTCCCGAGGGTTTGCCGGGTCACTACGTAGCCCCGCGGCCTCACTTTACTGGCGAGCGTACTCATGATATTTTTTCCCGCAGTTCCGGTAATGCCCGGCGGACCTCCGCCGATTTGGTCCTGACGTACGCCGGGGCTACGTAATCCGCCGGACTGTTGCGCCAGGGACTGTACTGGAACAAGTTGGTCCGCCGCAGCAGATGCTTGACCTGATTGGCAAGCGGGTATTGCCAGTGGGGCATTTTATGGGGGACCCGACGGGATAAGGTGGCCAGGGTAGCTTGCTCTTCCCGGGCAATCTGGTCGATAAAGCGAGCAGTCCGGGCGCTGGCGCAGCCGTCTACCTGGCCAAAAATACGTTCCAAAAAAGGCCGGTGGCGCAGCAGCGAAGCACTGGGCTCCGGAGCTTCCAAAAAGGCCTGTACCTCCTCTACGGTAGCGGCCGTGAGTTGGGGCTCCCGCAGGTGGACGTAATTGCGAATCTCTTCGTTTTGCAAATCGGGAAACAGCGTACAGGTCGGCTTATTGGCCAGCCAGGCTTCCATGATCGAGGAGCTCAAGCGCGTCAGATAGCGATCGCAATGGATGATCCACTGGTTGATATTACCCGAGCTGTTGTAGAACACGTTGGGACGGTCAGCAATGCCCTGAGCTTGCTGGACCAGGTGTAGGGGCGCCCCGGGGTGAGGGCGTAGGATAAAGCTGGTACCCGGGTTGTTGCGCGTCAGAATGTCCAACCACTGGCTCAATCGGTCAAAGGCCTTTTGCGTAACGTCGAGGTATTCCTGATCGACAAAACCCATCCGGAGGGCCTTTTCACGACGTTTGGGTTTGAAAAGGAGGGCGTAGTCGAAGGCCACCAACACCCAGGGGGTAGCCTCGGGGATGGAAAATGCTTCGGCCAGGTCCTTTTTGGTTTTGAGGAATAAGTCTTGTACCGTGGGGTTGAGGTAGGCATCGTAGCGCGTCACCCCAGCGCTGTAGTAGCGAATATCGGGATTGATCGCTCGGGCGGCCTCTCCGTACACATCGCCCCAGCTGAAAAAATAGTTCGACATCCGGAGCTGCTTGAGGTGGGGGTGAAAACCCTCGTCAAGGAGCAGGTTTTGCTCCTGAAAGGAATTGAGCAGCAAGGGGGCCACCCCGAGTTCTCCCAGGAAGTTCATGATTTTGGGCGACAACCAAGGCGTGTAGATGATCTGGGGTTCGAACCAGATGATCTCCGTATTCATAAAGCTGCCGCTGAGCGATACCCGCGAGTCGTGGCCCATCTCGCGCAGCAGTTCGTTGATGATCAGCAGCGAATCGAAGGAGCGATTGACGTGTTGTTCGACCAGTAGAATTTTCGCCATTTTAAACCAGGGCTTCTATTTTTTCGCGAATACGGTAGTGTACCTTTCCCAAGATGGTATGGTCCCGCTCGATTTTCGTTTTTTGAATCGAGTCGATGATCGTCCGAGTTTTGGGACCAAAGCGAAGGCCAAAATGTTGGGCCAGCGCTTCCACTCGCCCGAGGGGATCCGCCAGCAACTGGTCGTAATCGAGTACAAAGATCGACCGGGCGTTGGGAGGCAGGGCGTGGACCCGAGTGTAATAGTAGGCGCAGCGATCCAGTTCAGACCACTGTACCCAGCGTTCGTAATCCTCCGGAGCCACCCAGTAGGGAATCGCCTGATCGGCGTGCTGGTGAAAGGGCCAGATGCGGTTTTCTTCATTGAGCGAACGATCGCTAAACCAGCCCTTTTTCAGGAGCGAATTGAGGGTATCTACGGGATTGCGGCGCATAAAGAGCAGCCGGGTCTCGGGATAGTAATCCAAAAACTGGGGCAAAAAAGGAACGATATCGGGCAGTTTGAAAGCGATGACGCCCCGTTGTGATTGCTTGTTGATTTCCGCCTTGCGAAGGGAACCCTCGTAGCGGGCATCCACCTCGGCTTCCGCCTTGGCATTGTAGACGCAGCTGTCGTCGTTGCGGTTGAGGTTGAGGTTGCGGCCGGCGATGGCGTTGACGAAAAAGTCCTCGTAGAGGTAGGTTTCGTAGAGCAGCTTCCACTCCACCTCGTCCAGACGGGGCAACAGGGAGAACAGGGAAAATAAGGTGGGTGGTTCGAAGGTGTATTCCACCGATTGGAACGAGTGGAGTACCTTACCCATGATGGTGGTCCCACTACGGGCCGAACCCGAAATCAAAATGGCGGAAGCGCACCTTTCCGAAACCGTCTTTTTCAATTGCATCGGTCGAGTCGTTGTTGCGAGAAAATGATTGGCGTACCGGCCGTATTACAGGTCAAAGTGGGCCAAAGGGATGGCATTTTCTACAAGGTGGCGCCGCGTATCCGGCAGGGCCTCCCCGATAAAATTGAGCAAATTAGCGGTGCAAAAGGCATCCACTCCATCCAGATGGGCCACTTCGAGAAAATGGTCTTTTTTACCCGCTCCCCCCGCCACGATCAAAGGTACTTGGACGTGGGGCAGTACGCGCTGGATCGTCTCGGTATCAAAGCCAAAGCCCGTACCGTCCTTTTCAATCGACGTGAGTAGCACCTCCCCGATGGGCAGGCCTTGCAAAGCCGTCAGGTAAGCTTCGAGGGGCTGATCCTCCACCGCCCGTTTCCCATTCTCGATGTAGACCCGATTGTCCTCCCGACGGTAGTCTACCGAGGCCACCACCGCCTGCGCCCCGAAGACCCGAGCCACTTCCTCAATCAAGCCTGGATTGGTGTGAACGCTGGTGTTCAGGACGATTTTATCCGCCCCCACTTCAAAGCAGCGACGGGCCGTTTCCAAGTCGCGGATGCCACCACCGAGGGCCACCGGTACGAAGACATTGTCCAGGACAAACTGAACGTTTTCAAAGTAGCGGGACCAATCGACCGACTCCCCCTCGACGTTGAGGATAACCAGCTCGTCGATGTATTTGGAGACGTAGCCAAAGTTGTAGTTGTTGAACAACCACTGCTTGTCGCCGATGGTCTGTAGGCGGAAATTGCGGCTCAGGCAGAACTTACCGTTCCGGTAAAGCAGAACGTAAATCAATCGCTTTTTAAACATAGGCCGAGGCTTGGGGGACCGAAGCGGGAATGCGGTCCAGGAAATTTTGGAGTAATTTTAAGCCGTTGGTTTGGCTCTTTTCGGGGTGGAACTGCGTCCCCACGATATTTTGGTGTTCGACGCTGGCCACGAAACGTTCGCCGTAGTCGCACCACCCAATCGCCGCCACCTCGGCGCCTACGGTACGTACCCGGTAGGCGTGAATAAAGTAAAAATCTCGGTGCTCGACGCCCTCGTAAAGCTGGGAGTCCCCTTCTACCCTTATTCCGTTGAAGCCCACGTGGGGTACCTTGAGTGTCCCCCCCGTCGGAAAGGCTTCTACCCGACCGGGAAGCAGGCCCAGCCCCGGATGGATTCCACCTTCGGTCCCTTCTTCAAACAGGAGCTGCATGCCCAGGCAGATGCCCATGATGGCTTGCCCCCGCTCCAACACCTGATGGCGGAGAAAATCGCGGAGGCCCAGGGCTTCAATGCGCTGCATGGCTAGGCTGAAATTTCCCACACCGGGTAGGATCAGCTTATCACTGGCGGCGAGTTCTTCCAGATTGCTGGTGTACGCCGTATCTACCTCCGGAGCGATTTTGCGGAGGGCGGCACGGAGGGAATAAATGTTTCCCGCGCCGTAATCGATAATGGATACCTTCACTTGATTGTTTTTTAAACGGTAGCTTGACTTTGGATGATAAAATCTTCCGCAACGGTAAACTTGGGCATCCAGCGACCATCAATCTTTTCGAAGAGATCGCGGTTGGCCCATTTATCCAGTACGGCCTGGAATTCTTCCTTGCTCATCTCGTAGTAGTCCAGGTAGGTTTGTTCAAAAATTTCCGGGTACTGGTTGTCGTAGAGCTTGACCAAGTTGATGGCCTGGTCGCGATCCATGGCCCCCCGGCGGATTTCGATGCCCGCATCTTGGGTGGCGCGACCAAAGCCAAATTTGAGGTACATCAGGTAAGCGTGGAGGGTGTAAAGCGCCTGGTCGTTTTGGGCAAAGTTGGTAAAGGTACCCGAATTGGTATCTTCGCGTTCTTCCAAGCCGCAGTGATCTTTGGCCACTACGTAGTTGCGGTAAGAGTCCCAGGCCTCGAAATAAGACCAGTGGGTAAAGTACATTTCCGATTCCTCGGCGAGGTTGGGAAACTTCCAGAAAGAGAGGTCATTGTCGCTCAGTCCGTATTTCTCCTTGGCGATGTTGAGGACCTTATCGTAGCCCCCTTCCAGGTACACCCGTTTCATGTACTCGACGGTAAAGAGCGATTTGTTGCGGGTCTCGGTACTGCCGCCGTATTCCACCTCCCCATCTTCCCCGTATACGATCAGCGGGATGTTAAAGTTTTTGGCCACCTGAATCACACTGGTGAGAATGGCGGTCAACCAACCGTAGTACGGGAAACCCTTTTCGATGAAGCCGTACTTATTTAGAATCTGCATGACCTTGGCATTGGGGCTAACGTGGATATGATCGTAGCCCGATTCGATAAAATTCTTGAGGTTGCGCGAACCCAGGTCCAGCTCCAGGGCCGGACGAATGGTGACGGCCAGGGGATTCATGTTGTACTTGTGTTTCAGCATGTAGGCTACGTAAGAGCCATCCTTTCCGCCACTCACCGGAACGATACAATCGAAGCCATTTTCTTTGTTTCTAAATTTGCCCACCAGTTCTTGCAGCTCTTGTTGGCGTTGGCCCCAGTTGACTGTCGTTCTTTTCAGCTCCATCCACTGACAGGCCGTACACCAACCCCGCTCGTCAAAGGTGATCCGGGGGCGGGTGCTCATGTTCAGACAGTTGCTACACCAAAAAATTTTCTTACTCATTGGTTTGTGATTTCAGGTGAATTGTTACGTTCGATTCGCAGCCCGAACTTGTCAGGGGCGAATGGTATTTTCTTTTTTCAGTTCTCTTTCGCTAATCTGTGGAACGGCAAAGGGTTTGGGCAAGCCAGTAATATCGTTACCCTCGATGGAAATGGGGGCTTGATCCGCCGCCACAATCCGTACCGCCTTGGATTTGGTAGCCAGGGCATTGCGACTCGCTCGCTGCTTACCCGTGCCGCCGTCACTCTGGACAAACTTATTGTCCCGAATGGTGACCGTGGCCGCCGCGTCGACGTCGTTGGCTTTGGCCCCCCTGTCGGCAAAGCTAGAGTTGCGGACCGTAAGGACTTGGGCACGGTCTTCTACCAGCACGGGCTGGAAACAGCCCTCAAACTGGCAGTCGGTGACCTGCTGCTTGCCTTTGATCTGGTGTACGCCCTTTGTGCTCTCCCGAAAAACCGTTTGGCGAATAACCTTGCAATCGAGCGCTCCCACCGCTGCCCGCTCCGCCCGACTACTTTCCAGCGTGACCACATCCGCAAAGGCCGCCCCTTGTGCATCCCGCACTATACAGGAACGGACCTGACTGGCTTTGATGCCCCCCTTGCAGGCCTCCACTATGACGTTCTTCACCACCGCATTGGCAGCTTTTCCTCCCTGACGAATCGCGTAATCAAAAGCTTGGGTATTGCTAATTTGACCATCCGTGATTTCCATCAACTCCGAATTTTTTGCCCCCCGAATAAATCCGCCTTCCAGTTGAAAATCACTCAGGCGAAATTCGCGGTTTTGGTTGCCCACGAAGATGCGGGAGGAATGGACCGTTCCGTCGGCAGTGCAATTGATGCGTCGGATATCCGCATGGGCAATGTGTTCCAAGTGGATGGAGCTCTTGCCCGTTTGCCGACTGTAGAAGTTATCGACCTCCAAATAGGTCTGTAAACCCACTTCCTTGGCCGCTACCCCTAGCCCGATGTAGACCCGCTCCGCCTGACAGTTGCCCACGCGAAAATTGCGTTTCTGTTGGAGGGGGATTCCATCCGAACGAAACTTAAAGGCCTGCGGATAGCGATCGCGGGGGACGGCACTATCAAAGGCCTGGCAATTGCGAAACTCCGCCAGGTCGGCCCGGATACAGGAGCCATCCGATACAAAATTGCGCAGGGTCACGCCCTCGATCAGGACGTACTCCGCCGCAAAGTTTTTATTGCCAATCAAACCGTTGTTGGTCACGTTTTGCTGCCACTTGCCTTCGTAGACCGGATTGGGGTGCCCCGGGTAGACCTGTTGGTCTTTGTTGCCATCAAAGGTTCCCCCTCTCCAAATCAAGCGCTTGTTCGGCGCCTGTACCGAAAAGAGGATGTACGTGCTCCGGGGTGCCGCTACAAAGGTGGCTCCCTCCGCGGAGACCTCCAATACCTCAGGATTGACGATAACGGTACTGCTGATGCGGTAGGTACCTTTGGGGATGGTGATCTTTCCGCCCCGTTGCAGGAGTTTTTGCAGGGCCGCCGAATCGTCGGCTTTTCCATCGCCAACCAAGTCAGCCGTATTGGCTTTAGTGTCCAAATTTTTTTGATTACAGGCCAGCGTGGTACCGACCAGTAGCAGAAGGAGCAAACCGTAGGCCAATCCTCCGAAAGTGTCTTTAAATACAGGTCCAGCCACCATCGACGATTAGATTTTGTCCAGTGATATAACGAGCCCCTTCGGAGAGCAAGAAAGCGACCGGGGGGGCAATGTCCTCGGGGTTGCCCATGCGTTTCATCGGCACCTTACGTTCGTAGTTTTGTACAAATACCGGAGCCTGGTGATCAAAGATCCCACCCGGCGAAAGGCAGTTGACCCGAATCCCCAACGGGCCGACTCGCGAGGCCAGATAACGGCTAAAGTTAATCAAGCCTCCCTTGATGGCCGCGTAGGGCGCGGCGGTCTTGAGATCGGTCCCTTCGTAAACGGTGAAGTCATTGCCCACCACCCCGTAAATCGAGGCGATGTTGACGATGGCGCCGGAGCTTTGTCGTTGGAAGTGGGGTAAAATTTCTTGACAGGCCGCTACGTAACTGTTGAGCTGCAAGTCGACTTTCTGTCGCCTGGATTGTTGGTTTTCATCCTCCTCAATATCGATGCCCCTGTCGGCGGGCCGCGGATAGGCATTATTAACCAAGCCATCGATCCGCCCCTGATCCGACACCACCCGAGCCAGGGCCGCTCGTAAGGCGCTTTGGTCGGTCGCGTCTACCTCGTAAAAATGCTGATCTTCCTCTCCACGCCGCAGGTCGAAGTTGATGGCGACGGCACCTTCGCTTTCAATTTGGCGCAGCATCGCCCGACCCAGGAGGCCACTGCCCCCCGTCACAATAATGACCTTACCCATCAATGTACTCATGCGAAACCATTTTTAGAACCTCCAAGCCTTCGCGGAGGGAATTCATCGAAGTCGTTGCTTGATCGCGGACCAACTGCGTAAAGTAGCGCAACTGGGGAAGATAGGTATCCGCGATGGTCTGCTCGGAGCGGAATAAGACCACTCCCCCCGCCGTCCGTACCTGATTGGTGGCCAGATCGAAGACCAGGGTTTCGTCCTCCAACACGAGCTCCAGGTGGCGGCGGTAATCCCGGCGGAAGTAGTTGAGCGTCACCGTAGCTACGAAGCGGGGGTAGCACAGGACGTAGTGCGCGTAATCCACCGCGGGAATGTCCAGCGTCGAGCGCGAACGCAGGGTTGCCGTATGCCGCTCGGGCGCACCAAATAACCAATAGGCGTAGTCCAGCTCGTGAATCAGATCGAGGTGGACGCCACCGCCCAATTCGGGGCGGGCGCTGTAGGACTGGCGAAAGTCGGTTCCCGGTCGCCACTCGGGGAGGTAGGAACCACAGTAGATTTGAGCTTCCTGAATATTTCGCCCCTTCAAGTACTTGCGCAAGAATTGCAAGCCCTCCAAAAAGCGTAGGTTACAGGCCACATAAGTCAGTACGGCCTCCGAGCGTTGGAGGAGGAGGTCGGTATCGGCCAGGCTATCGAGAGCGGGCTTTTCGATAAACAGGGGCTTCCCCCAGGGCAGGACCTTTTCGATGGTCGCGCGGTGCAGGGCCGTCGGATTGCTGATCAGCACCCAGTCGGGGTCGAGGGCTGCGGCTTCGGTGTAGGAATAAACGTTTTGTAAGCCGGCCAGCGGCGCCGCGTCGGCTCGGGAGCGCAGGGCGTAGCACTGCGTGGGCTCCGATAGGCTTTGGAGGGCCACCAGGTGCTTGCGCGCGATGGATCCCAGGCCGATGATCAGCACTTTCATAGGCTAAAGTCCAATTTGTCTTCGCGCACCAGAAAGTCCATAATTTCGTAGTCCAAAGGATGGTCGATGTCGAAGCAGATGTGGTCCATCAGATGGACCAAGCTACGGTCCGTGATGGCGCTCTCGTGCCCCAATTCAAAAAAACGCCGCCGAAAGAAATAGAAGGAGGCGTTCATATCGTACACGGGGGGCGCTGCCTGGCGCGAGAGGACCTGCCCCCTTGGGGGTTTGACCAATTGGGCATAGCCGTCTTCCCGCAATTCGACCATATTGAAGTAGGGATTGCGGTGGGGCGGGCTGACGGAAAATAAGTTGAGGGCCTCGGGCTGGGCCTCCATCCGTTGGAGGCTTTGGTGGAGATCGTCCAGGCTGCGCAGGGGAGCCGTAACGTCCAGGTCGAGCACGTAGTCGTAGATCACGGCACGCTCGGCCTCGGCGTGGTGCAGGGCGGCGGCGATGGCTCCGATTTTCCCAGCTTGGTCCGTAGCCAATTCGGCGGGTCGGGTGTAGTCCGTGGCGAGCCCACACTCCCGGGCAACGGCTTTGATTTTTTCCGAATCGGTAGAGAGGATCACTTCCACCTCGGCATCCGACAGTTGCGCGCGCCAACGCTGGGCGGTATCGATGGTGTAGGCCAGCAGGGGTTGTCCGGCGAGGGGTCGGATGTTCTTGTCCGGTACGCCCTTCGAGCCGCCCCGGGCACAGATGGTAATCAGAATCCGCATGCTTCCGCTAGAGTTTGAGGTGTTTGATGTCTTGTTGGGCCTTTTCGTAATCCTGGGGCTTGCCGATGTCGAGCCAGTAGCCCAGGATGGGATAGTGGATGACCTTTTTGCCGTTGCTGTACAGGGCCTCCATCAGGTCGGTGGCGTTGAAGTGTGCGCGCGCGGGAATCAGGTCGATGTGTTCGCGTTTGAAAATGTAAATCCCGGCGTTGGAATAGTAGGTGTAGGTCGGTTTTTCCCGCAGGGCGCGGATGTGCTGACCTTCGGTTTCGATCACGCCGTAGGGGACCTTGACTTCGTAGGGCGAGGTCGCCACGATCATCTCCCCCCCGCATTGGAGGAGTTGTTGTAGCATGTCCTCAAAGTCGATATTGGTCAACAGGTCCGAATTCATAACCAGTACGTAATCGTTGTGGATGGCCTCGATTTGGCGAACCGCTCCGATGGTGCCGAGGGGTTTTTCCTCGGTGACGTACTTGATGTTGAGTCCCCGTTCCGACCCATCGCCAAAGTAGTCGATGAGCTGCTGCCCCAGGTAAGCGATGGATAGGGTGATGTTGCGGATGCCGTATTTTTGGAGGCGGTCGATATTGTACTCCACGATCGGTTTGTCGCCCACTTTGATGAGGGGCTTGGGCGTGTTGAGGGTGAGGGGGCGCAAGCGCGTACCTTTTCCCCCCGCCATAATCACCGCGTCGATTGGCAAACGCGATTGTTGCACCCGCAGGTTGATGACCTCTACGATTTGTTGGGCCTCGTTGACCACCGGAATGATTTTGTAACTCTTGGCCCGCCAATCCTGGAGGGTTTCGATCGAATAATCCCCCAACCGGAGGAATTTGGGTTCGCGTTTGACAAATTTGATGATCTCATCCTCCAAGCCCAGTCCGCGAATAAGACCACGCCGGACATCACCATCGGTCAGGGAGCCCAGGAGCTTCCGCTGCTCGTCTACCAAAAACAGGCTGGCATCGGAAGCCAACTCGTCCAAGCGGGCCAGTACCTCCCGAACGGTGCACTGCGGGCTAATGATGTGTTGTTCAAAGTCTTTCAAGGTATCGGTCTTTGTGGGTTACCAACGTATTTGCCCCTATCGGGAATGTCTTTGAGTACGACGGTTCCGGCCCCAATCACTACTCCCCGGCCAATTTGCACGCCCGGTACCACCACCGAACGCGCCCCGATGAAGGTTCCCTCCCCCACCGTCACATTGCCGCACAGGACCGCGCCCGGCCCGAGGTGACAAAAATCGCCCAGCACTACTTCGTGCTCGACTACCGACTGCGTGTTGCAGATCACTCCCGCCCCAATTCGGGCACAGGCGTTCACCACTACCCCATCGGCAATCATCGCCCCCGCCCCAATCGTTGCCGTAGGCGATACGGAGGCCCGTACGTGTACGGCCCGCTCCGGAGGACCCCCACTCAAAGCCAAGAGCTTTTCGCTCACTTTACGCCGCAGGCCATTATCGCCAATCGCCACAAAATAAGCGTAATCCCGCCAGGCGTCTCCCACTGCTTCCTCCCGCCCCAAATAACGGAGTCCGTAGGGATTAAGGGATTTTTCTACCCCTTCACAATAGCCCAGCACCGTCCGCTTTTGCGACTGAAAAATATCGCAGACCACAAAAGCGTGACCGGAATAGCCAACCAGCACCAGGGGACGCGCTTTCATCGCAGCGCTCTTAACCGGTCGAGGATATCTTCCGCCACCCGGGGATTGTAGTAAATATTGTCCCCGGTGTAAGTCATTCCCCGCGCCTCAATTTGGGTGACTGCCCCCAAGATGGCTTCCGCTTCCACGGCGACGTCCAGGACGTTGGCACTCCGCGCTCGGCCCCGCTGTCGATCGCCCAAGTTGACGACGTACTTGCCAAAGGAGGCCGCCTCGATGATGCCGCTGGACGTATTGCCCAATAGCAAAGCACAATCGCGCATGGCGGTAAAATAGCCGCGTTTGCCAAAGTTCTCCACCGCGATAAAGCGTTCCGAACGCTCGGCGTGGGCCGCAAAAACACGGCGCAAGGCCCCACCCATCGTGTCGGCATTCGGCATGGTGAGTACGATTTGGTAGTGGGCCGCTAGCTGGTCAAAGACCGCCACCAGGGTTTCGGCGTGGGCGGTATTCTGCTCCACCCGAAGCGTTTCGGGATGAAAAGTGCTGAGGATCGTAGGCCTACCCAGGTCGATTCCAAAGCGTTCCCGAAAGGCCGCGGCATTGAGTAAGTCTTGATCGGGCAAGCCACTCAGGCTCAGGGCGCCCACGCAGTGTACCCCCTCGGCCTTGCCCTTTAGCTCGACTACCTTGGCAGCGTAGGCGGCGGTGGCGGTAAAATGGAGCTGCGCGCAATGGGTAATGCAGTGCCGAAAGGTATTGTCGATGGCGCCCAGGGTAGTCTCCCCACCGTGGAGGTGCGCAATGGGAATGGCAAAGGGTACGGCAGCACTCACGGCGGCAAACATTTCGTAGCGATCACCCAAAGCCAGGACCCAGTCAAACTGATCGCGCCACCGTTCCCACAAACCCGCAAACTTACTCAGGGTCGTGCCCATTGCTAGGGCAATGGCCTCCTCGCTATCCCCAACAATCAGGGACTCCACACGGGCCCGAATGGGAAAACCATCCGCTTCAATTTGCCGGACGGTGTAGCCGTGGTAGGGCGACAAGTGGGTGCCAAAGGCAATGATCGACAGCTCAAAATCGGGCGCCTCGTGGAGCAGACGGAGCAGGGGCAAGTAGATGCCGTAATCCGCTCGCGAGCTGGTCAATACGCCGATACGCATTAGGCCAAATCGTTTAGGGACAGGAGGGCTTCGGTCTCCAGGTCCCGACGCAGTCGGCGCCCCAGTACCAAGTCCAGGTCCATGGGAGAAATCCCGTGACCGGGGCGTTTCATCCGCAGGTCTTCGCGTCGTAGGACGTGTCCCGCCGGTAGGTTCGTCGCCAGGTGGATACTCTTGCGGGCAATCGGGATGTTTTTGCGTTCGGAGGGCGAGGCTTGTTTTATGCCCCGACCCAGGGCCCGTTCGATATTGCGAATGCTGTGTACCATTTGGCGCAGCTCTTCCGGTTCGAGGGAAGCACGGTGGTCTGGCCCCTCCATACTGCGATCCAGGGTAAAATGCTTTTCAATACACACCGCCCCCCGCGCCACCGCCGCAATGGGCACCTCGATGCCCAGGGTGTGGTCCGAATAACCCACCGGTACTTTGAAAGCCTCGGCGATGGTGTTCATGGCCCGCAGATTGACATCGTCCAGGGGCGTGGGGTATTCGGTATTGCAGTGGAGTACCGTCACCGCAGCGGGATCGATTCCACCGGTGTACAGGACGCCCAGGGCGGCTTCGATCTCACCGAGATTGGCCATCCCCGTCGATAAAATAACGGGCTTGCCCTTGCTCGCAATTTTCTGGAGGTAAGGCAAATTGGTAATTTCCCCCGAAGGGATTTTGTACAGATCAATCCCCAGCTCCTCCAGCAGGTCGATACTATCCAGGTCAAAAGCCGTCGACAAAAAGCGAATCCCCTTTTGTCGACAGTAATCGATCAGCAGCTCGTGTTTTTCTCGGTCCAGTTCGAGCCGTTTGATCATCTCAAATTGCCCCTTCTCCGCATCACCGGTATTCTCGGCTTGGTAAGCGGCCTTTTGCGCCGTCCGGCTGACGATATTCTCGGTCTTAAAGGTTTGAAACTTGACGTAATCAACCCCCGCCGCTACCGCGGCGTCAATCAGCTGACGGGCGATGTCCATTCGGCCATTGTGGTTGACTCCTGCCTCGGCGATGATGATGGTTTGGGGCTTCATGGTCGGACGCTACTGGGGAGGTTGACGATGGTATCTTCCAGACGACGGGCCACGGAGAGGTCGCCCCGGGGGCAGTCGCGGAACATGGGCAAGTCGTTTAGCAATTTCCAAATGGGGCGAGTCATTACCCCCGCATCGTTGGTGTAGGTCAGGAAGCGATCGCGCTCATCGCGGGCGGCCAAGCGGATGGCATTGAGCCAGTAATTGGAGCGGGTATTTTCCGGTTCACCGATCCATTCGATGTCCGCCACGTCTCGGAAAAATTCGGCGTAGCGTTGGGCCGTTGCCCGTTTGTTGGCCAGGTAGTGCTCCAGTTGCTCCAGTTGCGCACAGGCCAGGGCCGCATTCAAATTGGGGAGGCGGTAATTGTAGCCAATTTGATCGTGGACGTATTCCCAGCGATGGGGCGGCTTGGCGGGCGTGGTGAGGTGCTTGGCCCGTTTGGCCACTTGCTCGTCGTTGGTCACCAGCGCTCCCCCACCCCCACAAGTCACGGTCTTGTTGCCATTGAAGCTAAAGGTACCCACGCGGCCAAAGGTACCGGTGTGGCGCTCCCCCACGTAAGAGCCCAGCGACTCGGCGGCATCCTCCACCACCGGAATGTGGTAACGCTCACAGATGGCCACGATCTCCTCGATCCGGGCGGGAAGGCCAAAAGTATGCATCGGGACACAGGCTGCGATCCGCCGGCCGGTTTCGCGATTGTAACAGGCCCCGTTCCGCAGTTCGGCCACCGCCTCCAGACGGTGCAGCAGTGCCCGGGGCGAGAGGCCCAAGGTATCAGCATCCACATCGATAAAGTGGGGAATGGCCTTTTCGTAGCTGATGGCATTGGCCGTGGCGACGAAGGTGAGGGCCTGCGAGAGCACCTCATCGTTTTGGGAAACCCCCACCATCTTGAGTGCGACGTGGAGAGCGGCCGTCCCGTTGACCACCGCTACGGCGTAACGCGCCCCGGTGATGTCCGCCATCATTTCCTCAAAGCGATTGACGAAGGCCCCTACCGAAGAGACAAAAGTGGAATCGATCGTCTCGGCCAAATATTTCTTTTCATTGCCCAAGAACACTGGCGCGTGCAGCGGAATAAAGGCCTCCGGGCTGGCGTAGAGCTCCCGTACAAAAGCCGCAATTTCGCTAAACGTTGTAGATGGCAGCTTTGTACTGCTTGAGGTTTTCTGCATTGGTAAACCAGGTGATTGTTTCGCGAAGTCCCTCCTCCAAGGTGTAGGCGGGTTTCCAATTGGTGTGTTCCAGAATTTTACGGTTGTCGCCGTAGAGGCGGAAGACCTCCGACTTGGCGGGACGCATCCGGCTGGAATCCTGTACGATTCGAGCCTGAGGATTCATCAATCCGAGTAGGGTTTCCACCAGGGCCCGCATCGAGATCTCCGAGTTGGTGGCAATGTTACAATCCTGCCCAATCAGGCTCTCCGCATTGGCGATGTCGATAAAACCCTGGACCGTGTCCTTAACGAAGAGGAAATCGCGGGTGGGGCGGAGATCGCCGAGTTTGATCTCCTCAAAGCCATTGGCCAATTGGGAGATGATGGTCGGAATAATGGCGCGGGCCGATTGCCGTGGGCCAAAGGTATTGAAGGGCCGGACGATGGTAATGGGCAGGTCGAAGGAGCGGTAAAAAGATTCCGCAATGCAATCCGCACCGATTTTGGAGGCCGAGTAGGGCGACTGGGGTTGCCGCGGGTGTTTTTCGTCGATGGGAATGTATTGGGCCGTGCCGTATACTTCGGAGGTGGAGGTGATCAGGATGCGCTCGAGTTCGAGGTCGCGGGCGGCCTGGACGATGTTGAGCGTACCGTTGATGTTGGTGTCTACGTAGGAATTGGGCGAATGGTACGAATAGGGAATGGCGATGAGGGCGGCGAGGTGAAAGACCTGATCGCAGCCCTTCATGGCGGTGCGAACGCCGTTGGGGTCGCGTACGTCTCCCGTGAACACTTCGATCTGGTCGAGCAGGTCGCGGGGAAAGGTATCGAGCCAACCCCAGGAGTTGAAGGAGTTGTAGTAGCAAAAGGCCTTGACCCGGTAGCCCTGGAGGACGAGGGTCTCAACGAGGTGGCTGCCGATGAAGCCATCGGCGCCGGTAACGAGAATTTTTTTGCTCATGATTGCGCGGTGCTAGTGGTGGATTGCGGTTGTCGTTTACTGCATGGCGTTCCGGTAAAGCCGGCGAACGAAGACGATCAAAATGCTCAAAAATCCGCCCAGGATGACCCCCACAATGCCCATCAGTACGGGCGAAGATTCGTTCGACCGCAGGGGGCGGATGGGATAGTCGATGACTTGAAAGACGGGGGTGGCGTTTTGGAGGGCAAATTCGGCGGCTTCGGTATTTTCCAGGACCTTGCTGTAGGCGACGGTCAGGAATTGAACGTCGCGGCGCAGGCGGTCGATTTTGAGGCTAGCCGCCTGGGAGACCAGGCCGATGTTGCTGTCGATGGCACGAGCCAACTGGTTTTCCTTGAGGCTCAATTCCGCAAAGAGGGAATCTTTTTTGGATTGCAGGAGGCGGTAGGTGGTTTCCGGTTTTTCGCGGGTTTCGGTAATGTGAAAGTCGCTAACCTGGTTGTACACTTCTTCGAGAAAAGCGATCGACAGGGCGGCGCGGCGGGTCTCCGCCTTGAGGGAGAGGATACTCGTCTCGGTTTGGTAATTCGCCGTAATCAAACCCTTGACCTTCTCCTTGGGATTGCCCCGTACCTTGACGAATACCTTTTTCAAGGCCTTGCGCTCGACGCGATCGAAGGCGCTTTCCGGCCCCCGTTTGAACAAGAAGTCCTTTAGCCCGGTGGTATCCTTGCGCCACTTGTCGTGGAAACCTTCCGAACGGATGAGGTGATTGATAAAGTAATCCGACTCCCCCTTGATCTCGTAGCGTTTAAAAAGCGCAGCGCTCAGGATGCGCATCGAACGCGACAGCTCGATGATTTTGTCCAGGTTGTAGTCTCCCGTATTGGAGCTACCGAAACCAAACTGCCCGGCGATGGCACTCAGGGGATTGATGCCCGCCTGTTGCTCATTCACCATAAAGGTCAACTCGGCGGGATAGGTCGTGGGCGTCAGGGCCGCATTGATCGCCAGCCCCCCCGCACACAAGAGCACCAGGGCCAGTACCAACTTCCAACTCTTCCAAAGCTCCCCAACAAAGTCGCGAATGTTGAGGATGATTTCTTTTAAGCTCAGCTCGTCATCTTCGAGCAATTGCGGATTGTATTCACTCATCGGTACGTAGTCGTCAATTGTAAGGTGTGGGCTAGGCCTCTACCAGCCGTCGGAGGTAGCCACCGTAGCCACTTTTTACCAAGGCGTCCGCGATCTCGAGCAATTGCTCGGATCCGATAAAGCCCATGCGGTAGGCAATTTCTTCGATACAACCAATTTTATAGCCCTGCCGCTTTTCGATCACCCGGACGAATTCCGACGCATCGTGGAGCGAGTCAAAGGTACCCGTATCCAACCAGGCCGTTCCCCGATCCATGACCCCCCCACACAACACCCCCCCAACCAAATAAATCCAGAAGACGTCCGAAAACACAA
>CALCCH010000170.1 GCA_937899855.1 uncultured Saprospirales bacterium
GTCGCCGGCGAAGTCAACAACTCCGTCATCCAGGGCTTCTCGAATAAGTGCCACGATTGTTTCTTGGGCAATTCGGTCCTCGGGGAATGGTGCAACCTGGGGGCGGGTACCAGCAACTCCAACCTCAAAAACAACTACGCCGAAGTCCGGCTCTGGAACTACGAAAGCGAAAAATTTGAATCCACCGGTCAGCAATTCTGTGGCCTGGTCATGGGCGACCATTCCAAGTGTGGGATCAACAGCATGCTGAATACCGGTACGGTAGTCGGCGTATCCGCCAATCTCTTTGGCTCGGGTTACCCCCGCAATTTTGTCCCCTCCTTTTCCTGGGGAGGTGCCAGCGGCTTTAGCACCTTTCAACTCAAAAAAGCCTTCGAAGTCTCCGAACGAGTGATGGCCCGCCGCCAACAAGCACTTACCGAAGTAGACCGCGCCATTCTCAGTCACGTTTTTGAGCTATCGGCTAGCCACCGACGTTGGGAAAAGATTATCCTACAATAAATGGTACGGATTCCACGGTGGAAACGCTGGTTGAGCTACCTCACCGAAGTCCCCCTCGAAAGCCGTCCCAGCGAGTACAGCGATACGCTCTACCTGAGCCTGGTCCGGGGGCGCTACCAACTGTACACCACCAATGCCATCTATTCCTTCGGAGATCTGTACCGCAACTTTTACGAGACCTTCGAAAAACTCGAGCTCGCCGAGCGCTCCATCGATCGGGTATTGGTGCTGGGCTTTGGCCTGGCTAGCATCCCCTACATGCTCGAAAAGCACTTTGACCGCCAGTACCACTACCTCGGAGTCGACATCGACGAGGAAGTGCTCGATCTGGCCCAGACCTACGTACTGGGCGACCTGGATTCTAGGTTTGAGCTGATCTGTGGGGATGCCGCCAGCTTTGTGGCCAGCTGTACCGAACAATTTGACCTAATTGCCGTAGATGTGTTCGTAGACCATCGGATACCGAATCGCTTTGAAACCAGTGATTTCCTAGACGCCCTGTACCGTGTATTGGCTCCCCAGGGGCTGTTGTTGTTCAACCGCCTGGCCGATAGCACTACCGCCCGAGATCAAACCGAACGCTTTTATCGCGAACGTTTTCGCCCGCGTTTTTACCGTGTCCAGTACCTCGAAATCGAGCAAAACTGGGTGTTGGTGGGGGAAAAACAGTCCTCAATCACATGATTTACATTCGGATACGCTACCTGCTCATTTTACTCTTCATGGTCATTGGAGTCTCCCTGCACCTGCACCTAGGTATCGGCAGTGCCTGGTATTGCTACGCCGCCAGTGTCTTGCTTTACGTGACCTACTACCTGTTCGGCACGGTCGGCCCCGCCTTTAGCAAACTCCGGCAGGGCAAACTCGCGGAAGCCGAGCGCCTCATCAAAATGATTCGCCGACCGGAGTACCTCCTCAAACGGCACCGGGCCTACTACCACTTCACCAAGGGCATGATCGCCATGCAGAAAAAGGAACTCCGCCTCGGTGAAGTCCACCTCAAAGCCGCTCTGGATCAGGGCCTGCGCAACGCCACCGACAAGGCCCTGGCATCGCTCAACCTGGCCCACATCCACTTCGTCCAACACAACAAGGCAGAAGCCCGCCGCTTTCTCGATCGGGCCAAAACCTTCGACAGCAATGACTTGTTGATACGGGAGAAGATATCGGAGCTGGAACGCGCTCTCGCCGCTCCGATGAACTAAGAAGCACCACCGCACACCGGATAATTAGCCCGTTTTTAGTACCTTTACCAGACATTTAAATCGACCTCGATGTTTACGATCAATATCTACCTCAAACTGGCCCTCATCGCCCTGAACCTCATCGGGGGAGTCGTCCTCACCGTCGCCTTTGGATTTTGGTACGCCTTTCCTTTTCTCCTTATCGGCATTGGACTGGCCATCTCCTACTTCCTACTCGGCACCGTGCAATCCGCTGCCAACTTGGTCCAGGAAACGCGTTTTGAAGAAGCCGAGCAACGCCTCAAGCTCACCTTCAAACCCGAATGGCTCTACCAAACCAACCGCGCCTTTTACTACATCATCCAGGGAACCTTGGCCATGCAACGCAAAGACAACGAAGCGGCCGAAAAGTGGCTACACCAAGCCGAAAGCATCGAACTGCCCTCCGACAACGAAAAGGCCATGGTGGCCCTCCAACTGGCCAACCTGCAAGCCAACAAGGGCAACTGGACCAGTGCGAAGATGCAGATGAGCAAGCTGAAAAAACTAAAGGTCACCGAAGGGCAACTCAAGGAACAAATCAAACTCTTTGAAAAAGCCATGACCAATCGCGGACAAGCCAAGCACATGATGGGGATGAAGGGGGGACGCCGTAAAGGCTTCCGCAAAATGCGTTGATCCTAGCGCAATTTCCACAATTTACAATCTCCCAATTCGCGCCATTCTTCCACCCGAAAGCGCAGCCTTAGGCTGTCTAGGTTTTTGCGCTGACAACACAGTACCGTATCTCCCAATACGAGCTCCGCATGCTGACCCACGTGGCGCAGGTTCCCCCCTTCCCAGTGATTGACCGCCTTGCGGTAAAAGTTTAGCTGATCGAGGTGTTCGGGATGCGGCGTACTCATCAGGACGCGGTAGCTCTTCAGCTCCGGCATTACCGCCCGCCAGTGACGGATGGCCTGGCCCTCCCGCTCCAGGGGATCAACGGCCCCCGTGGTCCGTATCCGTTGGAGGGTTTGGTAGTAGGGCAGGCTAAAAAAACCAATCAGGGAGAGGTAAAACAAGACCTGGCGCCAGGCCCGAGCCCCCGGCAAGCGCTGCCTTCCCAAATCCAAAGCCCGACACCAGCCCATACCGATGAGCAAGGCCAGAAAGGGATACAGCGGAGCCGCGTACCATTCCAGCTTGACTGGAGGATAGGAAATCAAAAGAAAATAGGCCAGGCAAAACACCAACAGCATCCCACTCAGGGTACGCCACTCGCCCGGGCGCCAGGCGGCCAGCAGCAGGGCCGGCAGGAGCAGGTAAACGTGGGGGGTAAAAAATTGGCGTTCCCACATATTGGTAGCGTAAAAGCCAAAGGGACGTTCGTGCCAAGGCATGATGTTTTCCGTCAGGCGCTGGAACTCCGAGAAAAACACTTTGTCCCAGTAGCCCGCGCCCAGACTTTCCCGCCACAGGTAATAGCCGACGGCCAGACCCAGCACCCCAAAAGCTACCGAGTAGAAATGGGATTTTTTTAAAATACTCCCCAAACGCCCCGCCACGAGAGCCGCTCCCGCTAGCCCCAAGAGCGGCATCCACCCCGCCACCGACTTGGATAGAAAGGCGGCCACCAGCCCCAGGCCCATCCAGTTGAAATACGTTCGGTAGCGGGGAGGATCCTTGAGTAGGTAGTGAAAGGCGAGCAGGCTGTAAGCCACAATCCAGAAAATCAGCACCGCATCCAGGTCGCCCGAACGGGCTACGTGGTTGCGGACGTAGCCCGCGGTGGTCACTAGTACCAGGGTGGCGACGATGCCCACCCGCAGGTCACCGAGCGTTCGGTGGGCAAAGAGGAGGAGGAGCAAAACGGTCAACAGGGCGGCCAGCGCCGAGGGCAGGCGAATGGCCAGTTCGCCAGGGCCGAGCAGTTGGATGGAGAGGGCTTGTAGCCAAATGACGAGGGGGGGTTTGGTATTGTAGAGGCTGGGAGCACCGTTGTTTTTTAGTACGATGGGATCGCCGTCGAGCGCCATTTCCAGGGCATTGTTTGCGTAAATGGCTTCATCCCAGATAAAGATGGCGGGGTCGGTAAGTTGGTAAAAAAGGGGGACGGCCGCAATCAGTAGACACGCGAGTACGAGCAAGGCGGATCGGGAGCGAACGGCGTTAGGCAATTTATTTTTCCGGGAAAATAGGTGTTTTTGGGCAGATTATTCCCCTTCTTCCGCCACCTTGAGGATAAATCCAACTTTGAATACATTTTCGATGCTCACCCGAGAATCTTTTTTGAGTAGCTTGCGCAGCCGCGAAATGAAAACGTCAAAACTGCGCCCGAGAAAATAGTCGCGCTTTCCGTAAATCTGTTCGACCGCCTCTTCCCGCCGCAAAATGCGATTGCGGTGGAGACAAAGCAGCCGCAGCACTTCGTTTTCTTTTTGGGTGATCCGCACCGGTTTGCCCCGATAGGCCAGCTCCTGTTGTTCGTAATTAAACGTATAATCGCCCAAGTGAAAAACGTGACCCACCGTCGGCGCCTCGGACTGGGGGTTGCGCCGAAGCACAACCTGAATTCGGCAGAGCAATTCCTCCTCGCAAAAGGGCTTGGTTATGAAGTCCTCGGCCCCCAGGGCGTAGCCCCGAAGTTTGTCTTCCTTCATCGAACGGGCGGTCAGAAAAAGGAAGGGCAGCTGGGCATCGCGTTGGCGAATTTTGCGCGCCAGTGCAAAGCCGTCGGAATCGGGCAGCATCACATCGAGCAATCAGAGGTCGTAATGGGTTTTACAAAACTGC
>CALCCH010000171.1 GCA_937899855.1 uncultured Saprospirales bacterium
CCTACTCGATTTGGCGGTAGAGCAAAACAAGGTCGAGCGCGTGCTCGAAGACATCCAAGCCTTTCGCAAAGCGGTGGAAGTACGCGATCTGTACCTCTTGCTCAAGAGCCCCATCATCAACCTGGATAAGAAAGGATCGATTCTCAAAATCCTCTTCGAGGAAAAATTTGACGAGTTGACGATGGCATTTCTGAACATCATTGTGAGTAAGGGCCGCGAGCCCTTCTTGCCGGAGATCGCCGATACTTTTGTCCAGCAGTACCGCGAGCTAAAAAACATCGCCACGGTCAAGCTCACCACGGCCACGCCTTGGAACGATGCGTCCCTCGAAGCCCTGCGCAAAAAGCTGGAAGACAGTTCGACCGGGGGGGAGGTGGAGATCGTTTCGGAGGTGGACCCCAAGATCATTGGTGGCTTCGTACTCGAGTTTGACAACAAGCTCTACGACGCCAGCGTGGCGCACCAACTGGAGGCCCTGCGCAAGGAGTTCAGCAAAAACTAAGGACGAGGCCTGGCCCGAACGGGAACCACGGCATCGTCGCAACAATAATATTTTTCTAACCATAAATTGAACGAAAATGGTTGACGTCAAACCTGATGAAATATCAGCAATATTGAAACAACAACTTTCCGGTTTCAAAACCACGGCGGAACTGGAAGAAGTCGGTACGGTTCTTCAAGTGGGGGACGGTATCGCGCGGGTTTACGGACTCACTCAGTCGCAAGCCGGGGAACTGGTAGAATTCGAAACGGGTGTTCAGGCGATCGTGCTGAACCTGGAGGAGGACAACGTTGGGGTGGTATTGCTGGGGCCCGATGATGGGATCAAGGAAGGCGCTACGGTACGTCGTACCGGACGCATTGCCTCCATCAACGTCGGGGAAGAGTACGTCGGCCGGGTCGTTAATCCACTCGGGGAGCCCATCGACGGGAAAGGACCCATCGGTGGCGCGCAGTACGAGATGCCCATCGAGCGCAAAGCGCCCGGGGTGGTCTTTCGTGAGCCAGTAGCCGAGCCCCTGCAAACGGGGATCAAAGCCATCGACGCGATGATTCCTATCGGTCGGGGCCAACGGGAGTTGATCATTGGAGACCGCCAAACGGGGAAAACGGCCATCGCGATCGACACCATCATCAACCAAAAAGAATTTTACGAACGCGGCGAACCCGTGTTCTGCATCTACGTCGCCTCGGGTCAGAAGGCCTCCACGGTAGCCAACGTGGCCAAAACGCTGGAGGAAAACGGTGCCATGGCTTACACGGTCATCGTATCCGCCTCGGCCTCCGATCCCGCCCCGCTGCAATACTTCGCGCCCATGGCCGGAGCTTGCATCGGTGAATTTTTCCGCGATACGGGCCGTCCCGCACTCATCATCTACGACGATTTGTCCAAGCAAGCTGTGGCTTACCGCGAGGTATCGCTGCTGCTGCGTCGTCCTCCCGGTCGGGAAGCTTACCCCGGGGACGTTTTCTACCTGCACTCCCGCCTACTGGAGCGCGCCGCCAAGATCATCAACAACGATGACATCGCACGCGATATGAACGATCTGCCCGCTTCCTTGAAAAATGCCAAGGACAAAGATGGCAAGCCCCTCGTAAAAGGTGGTGGATCGCTGACCGCGCTGCCCATCATCGAAACCCAGGCGGGTGACGTATCGGCCTACATCCCTACCAACGTGATCTCGATTACCGACGGTCAGATCTTCCTCGAATCGAACCTGTTTAACGCGGGGATTCGCCCGGCGATCAACGTAGGGATCTCGGTATCTCGGGTTGGGGGTAATGCCCAGATCAAGTCGATGAAGAAAGTAGCGGGTACGCTCAAGCTCGACCAGGCGCAGTTCCGCGAGCTGGAAGCCTTCGCCAAGTTCGGTTCGGATTTGGATGCCGCTACGCAGGCCGTACTCGACAAGGGAGTCCGCAACGTGGAAATCCTCAAGCAGCCCCAGTACTCGCCGGTATCGGTAGAGAAGCAGGTAGCCATCATCTACCTGGGGACCAAGGGCTTGCTCAAGAACGTACCGGTGAAGAAGGTGAAGGAATTCGAGGAGGTTTTCCTGACCACCCTGGAGCAAAAGCATCCCGAGGTACTGAAGACCTTCCAGTCCGGTAAACTGACGGACGAAGCCACCACGGCCATCACGAATCTGGCCGCCGAACTGTCGGCCCAGTACCGTTAAGCCATACTTTGAACCGCTAATTTTTAGATCCAATGGGTGCAAACTTAAAAGAAGTACGCGAGCGGATATCCTCCGTAAAGTCGACGCAGCAAATCACCAAGGCCATGAAAATGGTGTCGGCAGCCAAGCTGCGTAAGGCCCAATCGGCCATCCAACAGATGCGTCCTTACGCCAACAAGCTCAACGAGATGCTGCGCAATATCCTGTCCAACTTGGAAGGAGACGCCAGCACGACCTTTGGCCAAGCCCGCGAAGTTAACCGGGCCGCCGTGGTGGTCGTGACCTCCAACCGTGGTCTCTGCGGGGCCTTCAATGCCAACGTGATCAAGGCAGCGGTCGGCATCATCGAGAACAAGTACGCCACGCAACGCCAGGCCGGTAACCTGACCATCATCTGTATCGGTAAGAAAGGCTACGAGTTCTTCGACCGGCGTTACAGCGACTGCCGCGTCATCTCCGATTACGTCGAGTTGTTCAACGACCTGAGCTTTGACAACGTGGCCAAAGTATCCAACTACCTGATGGGGGACTTTACCAAAGGCTTTTTCGACGCGGTGGACGTGGCCTACGGCCGCTTTCGCAACGCCGCTACCCAGTTTCCCGAAGTGGATGCCTTCCTGCCGGTGCCCAAGCTGGAAAAGGAAGAGGACAGTGGTAAAAAGCACCGGGCGGATTACATCTTTGAGCCCAGTAAGGAAGAATTGCTGGAGCACTTGGTACCGTCGATCCTACAGACCAAGTTCCAGCGCTACCTCCTGGATACCCACGCCTCCGAGCACGGTGCTCGGATGACGGCGATGAGCAAGGCGACCGACAATGCGGAAGACCTGTTGCGCGATCTCAAAATTTCGTACAACAAAGCTCGTCAAGAAGCCATTACCAAGGAACTTTCCGAAATCGTGGGTGGTGCTGCCGCCCTCGAAGGATAAGCTTCCCGCCGCAATAAAAAGAAATGGCCCCGGCATTCGTCGGGGCTTTTTTTGTTTATTCCGTATATTGCCAAAGTCACCAATTGAGTCTCCGACTTTATGAAAGCTATTATCCCCGTAGCGGGGGCGGGCACCCGGCTGCGTCCCCATACCTACACCCAACCCAAGCCGCTTATTCCCGTAGCGGGAAAAACGATCATTTCCTTTATCATCGACTCGCTGGTAGAGGTGGGGATTCGGGATTTTGTATTCATCATCGGTTACCTGGGGGAAAAAATTGAGCTCTACGTCAAAAAGCAATACCCCCAACTCAACAAGCAGTTTGTCCAGCAGAACCACCGCGAGGGCTCCGCCCACGCCATCTGGACGGCCAAGGAAGCCATTGCCGATGCGGATGAGGTCGTGATTGTCTTTGGGGATACCATCATCGAGGTCGACTGGAAGAAGGTCATCCACTCCAACACTTCCTGCCTCGGCATCAAAAAGGTCCAGGATCCCCGCGAATTTGGGGTAGTCGTGCTGGAGGAAGACGGATCGGTCCAGGCGGAGATCGAAAAACACAATATCCCCAAGTCAAATCAGGCGATGGTGGGGCTGTATAAGATTCGGGAGGTCTCGACCCTGATCGAGGTGATCGACCACATGGTGACCAACAAGATCCAGACCCACGGCGAATACCAGCTGACCGATGCCCTGATGTCCATGATTGAGCGGGGCGTCCAGTTTACCACCGTGACGGTCGACAACTGGTTCGACTGTGGGAAAAAGGAAATCCTACTGGAGACCAATGCCATGCTATTGGACAAAGAAGGCTACGCCTCGCCCAACCTGCCGCTTTACGACAATTCCATCATCATTCACCCCGTTAGTATTGGTGCCAATTGCCGGATCACCAACTCCATCGTCGGTCCCCACGTTACGATCGGCAACAACACTACCATCGACTATTCGATCGTCAAGGAATCCATCATCGGCAGCTACGCCTCGATCGAAGAGGTCGTCTTGCAAAATTCCCTGGTGGGCAATGACGCCGCAATCAAGGGACTTTCCCAGAGTCTCAATATTGGCGACAATACCGAAATCGACTTTAGCTAGCCGTGTTTTCCCTCAAGGGACTGGTTCGTGGCCTGCTGACCCTGCTGGCTGGCTTTCTGCTCTTCTATTTGGGGCGGCTTAATTGGGTGGTCCAGCACCAAATCAAAATACGCGAATCGGACCGGACGGAGCTCCGCAGTCGGGTGTACGGGCAACTGCAATTTCTTAAGCAGGCGCTCCACCGGGGGGCGGGGGTCGAGATGCAAGGCTATTATCCCGAAGGCTTTGTCTTTATCCAGGTGCTGTACGGCCTCAGCTGGTGCGATTGGCTCGCTGGCTTGCCCTCCGACGATCTCCGGTTCACCGAAGGCTTGGCGGAAATCGACTGGACCCTCGCAGAGTTGACCTCCGAGTACGCACGCCGGATCTTTCCCGCGGATCTGCCCCTGGCTCACGGCGTCTTTTATCGGGGCTGGACGAACTACCTGCGTGCGCAGCGGCTTCGGTTACTATCTCCGGCCCAGCGGGATTCCAGCAGGGTAGCCGAATTCCAATACCACTGTCAGGCCATTGCCCGGGCCCTGGAGGCTTCGGAGAGTCCCTACCTGGAATCCTACCACGGAGCGGTGTGGCCCGCCGACAATGTGGTGGCCCTGGCCGCGCTGGGGCAACACGATCGCCTATTTCCACCCCGTTACGAGCGTTTGCGACGCGACTGGTTGGATCGGGTCCAAAGCCGGCTCGATCCCGCTAGTGGCCTGATTCCCCATTCGGCTCAGCCGCTGAGCGGCCACCCGCGGGAGGGCGCGCGGGGTTCCTCCCAAAGTTTGATGATCGATTTTTTGCACGAGATTGATCCGGGGTTCGGACGGGCGCAGTTTGAACGGTACCGTACAAACTGCGC
>CALCCH010000172.1 GCA_937899855.1 uncultured Saprospirales bacterium
GAGGTAATAATAAGAATTAAGGTACGTGTGAATCCGGCGAAATCAGGGCTTTGATTTCGTACGTTACTAGGTCAGTAAGGATAGTTTAAGAAAGCCAGCTACGCAATGTAGGGGCATTGTTTGTTTGAGTCTGGCATCCCAAATATAGCTAAAAAGTAAAATATTTCCTAGTGGCTTTTCCATAAATTAACCCACCGGTCGGCCGGACGATTCGACCTCCGTAGCCACAAGCCCCGGTACCGCTGTATTTTTCGTATTTTACCTTTCTTTTAGACCACTGACCAACAAAAGAAAAAAACAATGGATTGGTACGTTCCCATTACGTGTCCGCTGCCTGCTTCGTCTTCTCCGGCATCGTCGATGCCCTGCTACCGGCGGGCATGGGCTGGATCCAACAGATCCCCCAGGTCGTCTTGTTTGCCGGGGTCGTCCTGATTTTGGTGGCCCTATTTTCGCTAATCGGTTATGGCTTTAAGACCATGAGCATCCGCAAGATGCAGTTTGACAACAACCGCTCCCGGAGCAAGGGGCGGGCTTCGTAATTTCCTTACCTGGCTTCTAGTGCGGTGCAAAGGGGCTAGTTTCCTCGGTACCTTGCCTAAGGCCGGTTGTTGCGGTATACCCAGTAGCCGGCATAGATCAGTAGGAACTGTAGCAAAAGGCGGATGAGGGGAGCCGGTGCGGGCCCGATGGCGGGATCTTCCCGGAACAGGTCCCAAACGTGGATGGGGAGAAAGGCGAGCATCAGCAGGATAAAGCCCAGCCCGCCCCAGTGGCGGTAGCGGGGGAGGAGCAGTAGGATGCCGACGCCGGCCTCGGTGATGGTGGCCAGGATATTGGCCAAGCTCGCGGGGATAAAGGGAGGAATCATCGCCGCGTAGAAATCTGGATTGACCAGGTGACCAATCGCGCTGGCCAGTAGGATAAGTCCCAGTACCGGGGGAAGTCGCTTTTTCATGCTGGTGCTTTTTGAGCTGGTGATATTGTAAAGATAAGCCCTGGTATCCGACCGGACGCATTCTTATTCCAGATTGTCGCAGCCTTATTCGGATACTGCTTAGCGTCGCCGCAAATCCCGCCAAGTATTTACCCCTCTTTTCTTCAATTGGGCCAGCAATTTCAACAACAGAATGGCGGTGAGTAAGGCATCCCCCGCCGCATTGTGTCGGTCGTGCATGCGGATGCCGTAGCGTTGGCAAAGGGCATCGAGGGTAAAGGCGCGGGGGTCGAGCACGGAGCTGGGCTGGAGGTGCTCGACGCGGATGGCCAGTTTGGCGGTATCCAGGCAGGCATTTTTCAATTTGCCCGCGTCCATGGCCCGGAGCCACCAGATGCTCAATTGCAAATCAAAGCCGACGTTGTGCCCAACCAGGATGCTGCGGCCCAGGTACCTTACAAATTGCTGGAGTGCTTCGGATGGGGGCAGTCCCTTTTCCTTATTCGGGACGATACCGTGAATAGGGATGGCGGAGGTGTGGTAATCGTCGCGTTGTAAAATTCGGGTTTCAAAACCATCGGCCAGGTCGATGCGCTGGTCACGGAGCCGTACTGCCCCGATGGTCAACAGCTTATCCGCCCTGGTATCGAGACCGGTAGTTTCGGTATCAAAAACCACGAAGTCCAGGTCGTCGATGGGCGTTTGCGGGCTGCGTTCTTTCGCCACCACGGCCAGGTATTCCCGCCAAAACTCGGGATGGTCTTTTTTTCGATTCCAAAAATCAAACCTCATCCCAGCAAGCCTAATCTAAAGCGCACCTTGAGGATGGCGTGCAGTTCACTAATGGGTATGAAGCTGATGCGAAGCATCATACAATGCAATTTAATAAATTCAGAGACTTTAATAAAGCGGACGTTGTTCTTGTTTTTTAAGCCCTGCACCGCTCGAAAGCGCATCAGGATTTCGTAGGCATCGGCTGCCTGTTCGAACAGCTCGCGGTTGTTCTCATCCATTTCGGCCAATTTATCGAAGCGTTCAAAAGTATTGTTGATGTGGCCCACCTTGGCCTGGAGGATCAGGACGCGCGCGGCGTCGGCCAGCGGCATCATCGCCCGGGCTTTGATGTCGAACTGGTCCTTGTGTTCGCCGTTTTTCTCGACGATAAAATTTCGGAAGAAACTCAGGGGCGGGGGATTTTGGAGGGCGTAATTGGCCAGCTGCATGAGGTAGGCATCTTTTTCGTCGACATTCTCGAAGATGTGTTCGGTCATTTGCTGGGCCAAATCGAAATTGCCGTAAATCGGTCGGTAGTCAAAAAAGATGGTGGTCATCATGACTTCCTGGGCGCCGGGGGCAGCCATCCAGTGGGAAAATTGTTGTTCCCACTCGCTCAGGGAAAGACACCAGGCGGGATTGCTGGCCATCATGTCGGCGGGGCAGTAGGCAAAGCCACATTCGTGTAAAATCAGGGTGACGTTTTCGGCCAGGGCCAGGTAATAGCGTTTGACGGCCTCGGCTTCTTCGGCGGCGACGTCCTCAAAAACGATGGCGTTGTCCTGGTCGGTACGCAGCAGTTGTTCTTTCCGACCCTCGCTGCCCAGTGCCAACCAACAAAAACTGGTCGTGGGTTTGGGTAGGGGGATGGCCGCCAAATCCGTCTCCGCAATTTGAATGGCCCGGACGATAAGGGCATCGTTGATCTCCGAGAGGATGGGCGAAATGTACTTGATGGAGACTTCTTGGGCCAGGTATTTTCCCAGTAAAATTTCCGCCTTTTCCCGAATGGTCTTGCGCACCGCTCCGGACGGTGCCCCCTTGATCTCGCGGACGAGGACGGCGGGGTTGTTGGCCTGTACGATCAGCAGGTCGTGCTCCGAGATGATGCCTAGTACCTTGGAATGGGGCGTTCCGTCCTGGGTAAGACAGAGGTGATGAACGCGATGCTGGAGCATATCGATTTGAACGTCGGCGACGGTTCGCTCCGGGGGGCAGGTGATGACCGGGCTGGACATGATGTCGGCGATGGGGCGCTCGGGCGCCACTTTTCCCGTCGCGATCTTTTTGCGAAAATCCTTGTCCGTAGTGATGCCCACGGGGTGAAAGTCGTCGTCGACCACGATGATGGAGCCCACGCGTTGCTTGGTCATGATTTGGGCGGCCGCTTGGATGGGGGTGTGGGGAGAACAAACGACCGGTGCCTTGCTGCTGTCGATCGACTGGACTTCCACCAGCTGGTACTCCGAGGCAACTCGGCTGCTGTCGCCGTAGAAGATGCGTCCCTTGTTGTTTTTCCCAAAGTGATTGCGGACCCCCGCCGCAAAATTGGAGGCCAGGTAAAAGGCCACTTTGGGATTGCGCTCAAAAATATCCTTAAAGTCGTTGGTGTGGATGGCGTAAATCAGGCTCTCTTCGATCGCCTGGGCCGAGACGACGTAGGGGCGTTTGGCAATCAGGGGGCGAATGCCAAATACGTCCCCCTCGTCACATTCGTCCACCAGGCTTTTTTGGTCGACCTCCCTACGCCACAACTGTACCGCCCCTTCCTTGACGACGTAGAAGTAGGCAGAGGGCCCTTTCTCCTGCTCGAAGATCAACTGTTGCGCTTCGTAGTACTGGATGACCACCTTTTCGGCCACCGCGAGCAAGCGCTCCTTTTCCACCATGGTGAAGGGCGGATAGTTTTTTAAAAAATCAAAGACGCGGACGGCGATGGTATTATTCATACGGATGGGCTTGATCGATGAACGGGGAGAAAGATAGGTAAAAAGTAGCATTAGTCA
>CALCCH010000173.1 GCA_937899855.1 uncultured Saprospirales bacterium
TGCCATTTATAGAAAATTAGACGGAGTATTTGTTGTTCAAGCCTTTAGCTGATGTGAGAGGAGAAGAGTTTCTGAGTGGATGGCTCAACATCGAGGGAGAGGTGAGAAAACTCTATTATTAATAGAGTTAGTTGATAGATGAAACCCTATGTAAAGTATTGATAAGCAGTACCTTTCTCTATAATACTGATTATAACTAAGATTAATAAGAAGATTATAGACAAGAATAGAAAAAGTCTACCAAAAATCTTATTTTCACACTAGCTCACTGATACCAGCACTCGTAAAGCTGAGGTGCTATTTTTCCAGTGTATGCCGACTAACTGCCGATTTTGTATGCCGATTTAGGTAAAATAAAAAAGGGGCTTCTCCCGAAACCCCTTTAAAAGCTAGCGCCTCAACAAGGACTTGAACCTTGGACCTACGGATTAACAGTCCGCCGCTCTAACCAACTGAGCTATTGAGGCAATAAATTGTGATGCTCCGCACTTTCGCGAAAAGAGCGGCACAAAGATATTCTTTTCCCCAAAAAGGTGCAACGCTTTTAGCGCTTTTTTTTAAATAAAACAGCATCTTTGTGCCGGACCAAAAAAACGCAATCCATCATGAGTTTAGTTACCGTTGGCACCGTTGCCTTTGACACGATCGAAACCCCCTTTGGCAAAGCCGAGCGCGTCATCGGAGGGGCTGCGACTTACATCAGTCTGGCCGCCTCCTATTTTACCAAAGATCTCAACCTGGTCTCCGTCGTCGGGGATGATTTTCCCGAGGAAGAGCTCCAATACCTCCGCAAGCGCGGCATCAACCTGGATGGCCTCGAAATCAAAGCGGGGGAGAAATCCTTCTTCTGGGCCGGTCGCTACCACAACGATATGAACTCGCGCGATACCCTGACCACCGAACTCAACGTCCTGGCCGATTTCAAACCCAAGCTGCCCGCCGATTACCGCGACGCCAAATTCCTGATGCTCGGCAACCTGACTCCCGAAATCCAGATGAAGGTGATCCGCCAGATGAAAAAACAGCCCAAGCTCACCGTCCTGGCTACCATGAATTTCTGGATGGACGTGGCCATGCCCGCCCTCAAACGGGTCCTGAAAAAGGTGGATGTGCTCACCATCAACGACGAGGAAGCCCGCCAACTCTCCGGCGAATACTCCCTGGTCAAAGCCGCGCGGGTCATCCACAAAATGGGTCCCAAATTCTTGGTCATCAAAAAGGGCGAACACGGCGCCATCCTCTTTCAGGGCGACAAAATGTTCTACGCCCCCGCGCTACCCCTGGCCGAGGTCTTTGACCCCACCGGAGCGGGCGATACCTTTGCCGGTGGCTTTATCGGCTACCTGGCCAAAACGGGCAACATCTCCTTCGAGAACATGAAACGGGCCGTCATCTACGGTTCGGCCATGGCCTCCTTTTGCGTGGAAGAATTTAGCATCAGCCGACTGAAAAAGTTGCGCGCCGCCGAAATTCGCGGCCGGGTCAACCAATTCCACCGCCTGGTCAAATTTACCGCCAAGTAAGCCCCCCGCCCAACCGTTTTACGGGGAAGCAGCGGTCAATTGTTAAAGTTTGTTTAAAGCCTTCCGCTTGGATTGGTCTTTGCGCGTATGTACAATGACCTGGTAATCAGTCCTTCATTGGCCCCCGGGGCTGGGGGACGGTCCCCGGCCTGACCTTTTAGCACTGCATAAAAGGAGAAGAAGCCTTATCTTAAGGACGTTTTACCAATAAAAAAAATTGCATTATGTATACGCTCGCTCGCATCCTCTTGCTCCTTCCCCTATTCGTGGCATCGTCGGCCCAAGCCCTTCGGGCGGAAGGCATCGAGTTTTTTCACGGCACGTGGGAAGAAGCCCTCGCCCTGGCCCAGACCGAGGATAAGCTGATTTTTGTGGACGCTTACACCACCTGGTGTGGCCCGTGCAAACGGATGGCGGCCACCGTATTTACCCAATCCGAGGTAGGTAACTTTTTCAACGAACATTTCGTGTGTATGAAGATCGATATGGAAAAAGAACCGGGGCTCAACTTCCAGAAAAAGTATCCCGTACGGGCTTATCCGACCCTCTACTTTATTGACGGCGAGGGCAAGGCCGTACACAAGGGCCAGGGGGCCCTTCCCGTCAAAAAACTACTCGATCTGGGGGAGAAGGTATTGAGAAAGGTCGACAAAAGCGCGGACTACGCCAAGGCCTACGAGGCGGGCGATCGCGACCCCCAACTGGTGCTCAGCTACGTCAAGGCTTTGATCCGAGCGGGTAAGCCCAGTGGAATGGTCGCCAACGAATACCTCAATGCTCAAAAGGATTTGAATACCGACTTCAACCTGCGCTTCCTACTGGCGGCTACCGTGGAAGCCGATACGCGAATTTTTGACAAGCTGCTTGCCCATCGCGAGGGGGCCGTTGCGGTGAGCTCGGCTGCCGAAGTCGACGAAGTGATCCGCAAAGCCTGCCAAAAGACCGTTGGCAAAGCCATCGAATACGACAGCCCCGAGCTCGTCGACGAGGCCAAGGACAAAATGAATCGCCACTTACCCACGGAAGCCGGGGCCTTTGCCTACCGCGCTGACATGGACTACGCCCGGTCGAGCAAGGATGCGGGCCGTTACCTCAAGGCTTGCCGGGGCTACGTCAAAAAGGTGGTCAAGAGCAATGCTGCCGAGCTGCACACCGTCGCCCAGGACCTCCACCGCAGTTTTGGTTCGGAGTCCGCTGCGCTCAACCAGGCCGAGAAGTACGCCAAGCAAGCCGCCGAGAATGGGGGCTTGGCCGAGTACTACGCCACCTACGCCAGCATCTTACTCGACAACGAGAAAAAGAGCGAAGCGCTAGCAATGGCACAAAAATCGCTGGACTTAGCCAAGGGAGACCCTCGCCAAGAGGCCGTCGCCAACCAGCTGATTCGCAAGATCGAACGCGCGGGTTGATCGTCGGCGTTTTCGCCCCACTCATTAGTATTACCAAACCGATTGATATGAAAAGACTACGGTCACTCCTACTGCCCCTCCTATTGCTGACGAGTGCTGCGGGCCCCTTGTGGGCTACCGGCATCGATTTCGTCGACTTATCCTGGGAAGCGGCCTTGGCCCGGGCCAAGGTGGAAAACAAGGCGGTATTCTTGGATGCGTACACCGTCTGGTGTGGCCCCTGCAAGAAAATGGACCGGGAGGTCTTTCCCGAGGCGGCGGTCGGAGAGTATTTCAATCAGCATTTCATCAGTGTCAAAATCAATATGGAAAAGGGGGAAGGCCCCCAAGTGGCGCGGCAGTACCGGGTACGGGCTTATCCCACCCTGATTTTTGTCGCTGCGGATGGGGAGATGCTACACCAAGCGGCCGGGTACCACGATGCCCAGCAGTTGCTTGAGGTTGGCCAGCGGGCCCTCGACCCCAACAAGCGTATGGGGGCCCTGAAGAAACGTTTTGACGAAGGAGATCGCGATCCCGACTTCTTGCTGGAATATACCTATACCCTGGCGGATGTGCACGATGGCAGCCACCTGCCCGTCGCGGAGGCCTACCTGGCCACCCAATCCGACTGGACTACGGAGCCACACCTGGAAATGATTTTCCAATTGCTCACCGATGCGAACTCTCCCCTTTTCGATTACCTAGTGGAGCACAAGGCCGACTTTATCGCCCACTTTGGCGAACGGGCCGTGGTGGGGCGGATTCAGGAATTGATCTACCAGACGGTGTACGATACCGAGGAAGAATCCAGCCTCGAACAGGTCGACCGCTTATTTGCCAAGGCCTACCCCGAAAAGGCCGAACGCCTCTCGGCCAATTTTCGCATGAGCTTTTACCGACAGGCTGGCGATCGACAAAATTATGCCAAGGCCGCCGTCGACTACTTCAACAGTTTTCCCGAAGCCGGCTCCGACGAACTCAACGACGTCGCCTGGACCTTTTACCAAGTCATCGACGATGTCAAGCTGTTGCGCAAGGCCGCCAAGTGGGCCAAGCGCTCGGTCAAGCTCGATCCGCAGTATTACAACAACGATACCCTAGCTGGAATTTATCAGAAGATGGGAAAGGAAAAAGCTGCCATCAAAGCGGCCAAGGCCGCCATCGAGATCGCTAAACAAACCGGGGAAGACTATTCCAAAACCGCCGCCCTGCTCGAAGAGCTCAACGCCGAGTAAGACGCGCGCCATTTTACAATTCAATCTCCATCCACACCGGGCAGTGATCCGAATGGACGACGTCCGTCAGTTGGCGCGCCGCCACAATTTGCTCCTTTAGATTGTCACTCACCGACTGGTAATCGATTCGCCAGCCTTTGTTTTTGGCGCGGGCCCCGGCGCGATAACTCCACCAACTGTACTCCACCAAGTCGGCATTGGCGTGTCGGAAAGCATCCGTAAAGCCACTCTCCAACCACTTCGTCATCCAGGCGCGTTCCTTGGGCAAAAAGCCGGAGGTATTCTTGTTGCTCTTGGGATTGTGAATATCGATTTCGGTGTGGGCAATGTTGTAATCGCCGACGATGATGAGTTGGGGGCGCTCCCGTTTTAAGGCCTCGATCCAGGTGTAAAAATCATCGAGAAAATCGTACTTGAAATTTTGCCGCTCCTCCCCCGAAGTGCCGGAGGGAAAGTAGCAATTGAGGACCGACCAATCGCCAAAGTCGCTGCGGAGGATGCGCCCTTCGCGGTCGTACTTTTCGATGCCACAACCTTTTACCACCTGATCCGGTTCCCGTAGGCTAAAGGAGGCCACGCTGCTGTAGCCTTTTTTCTCGGCCGAGAACCAGTGGTGGTGATAACCCAGCTTTTCGATGCTTTCCACGTCCACCTGCTCGCGATGGGCCTTGGTTTCTTGCAGGCAAACGATGTCGTAGCGGTGGGCGGCTAGCCATTCGTCAAAGCCCTTTTTGAGAGCGGCGCGGATGCCGTTGACGTTGTAGGAGACGATTTGGGTGCTTTGTTTTTTCATAAGAGGAGGAGCCTGGTGTTGGGCCGTAAAGATGCGGATAATGTGGGAGGAAATAAAAAAGCCCCGAAATAATTTCGAGGCCCCTGTGGTGTGATGACGAGTTAGTCGAGATTGGGTTGGGGAGTGGTGCGCAGGTAGGGCTTGATGACTTCGTGGCCCTTGGGGAAACGCTCCGGGATGTCCTCCGTGGCGATGCTCGGCGACACGATGACGTCCTGCCCCTGTTCCCAGTCGGCGGGGGTGGCTACCGAGTAATCGGCCGTGAGCTGGAGGCTGTCGATGACGCGGAGGATTTCCAAAAAGTTGCGGCCCGTAGAGGGGGGGTAGGTGAGGGTCAACTTCACCTTCTTATTCGGGTCGATCACGAATACGGTCCGTACGGTCGTCTTTTCCGAGGCATTGGGGTGAATCATGTCGTAGAGCTCCGCTACCTTGCGATCGGGATCGGCGATGAGGGGAAAATTGACCTCCACACTTTGCGTCTCCTCAATGTCTTTGATCCAGCCCTGGTGCGAGTCGATGGGGTCCACGCTGATGGCAATGGGTTTGACCTGGCGTCTTTGGAATTCGCCCTTCAGGGCTGCGGTCCGTCCCAACTCCGTGGTACATACCGGGGTGTAATCGGCGGGGTGAGAAAAGAGCAGGCCCCAGCTGTCGCCGAGCCACTCGTGAAAGTTGATTTCTCCCTGGGAGGTTTGAGCGGTAAAGTCAGGAGCGGTATCTCCTAGTCTAATGGCCATAATGCAAATCGTTTTTTTGAGAAAATGAATCGGTGATGTTGATACAACCACGAAGTAGCGGTGATTGTTGTGTCCAATCGGCAAACGCTGAGGTCTTCCCAAAAAGGGAACCCACCACACCTTGCAGGGGCTAGTGGGTTCTTTCCAATTTAATCGTACTGACTGATCTTTTGTTAGTGATTGGTGAGCTGGACTACTGGGCCACCACCAGGCTACCATTCTCGCGGTAGACGTACACCGTTTGGTTGTCGGTAGAAAAACGCCCCACCTGAATGGGGCCGCCATTGGCCTGCTGCCGGAAGATGACGATTTCTCGGTAAGCAGCGGCGGAGGCAAAGTGATCGCTACCCGTGTAATTGCCCATGGTGTTGAGATTGCTGTCCGTACGGTGGGTACCGTGGAGGCCGCGTTCGGTAGTCATGCGATCGCCCACGGTCATTTGGCAGTAGTAGCTATTGGGGAGTACGTCGAGGGCAATGATGATATCGACGCCCTCTTCGGAGGGAACGATCTCGACGTGGATGTTCCCATTGAACAAACCAACCGTATCGGTAATCACGATTTCGGAACCCTTCTTGTACACGGCCAGTTGCTCCAAAGGATAATTGAGCCTGGCCAGCCCTCGCTTCCCGGGGTTGTAGGAAAGGCTTTTGACGACTAGGGTGCGGGCTTGGTTGACTTCCACCAGTCTGATGGCGCGGATTTGGGAGAGGATGGCCTTGGATTCGTCGTCGATTTCGGAGGAAGTTTTTTGGGCGTAGGTGTTGAATTGCAGCGCTGCACAGAACAGCAGCACCAATGGAATTTTCTTCATTGTGTTTAAAGTTTCAGTTAGCAATTGATATTCACAATCATCGGAGCGGATGATGCTACAAAGGTGTTGGTTAATTAGGGGGCCCGCAAACTAAAAATTGCTTATTTTTAGAAGTCTAAAAAGTTAATTTAGAGATTAACTCATTGACTATCAGGAATTTTTTGTATTTATTTTTTGAGTTTTAATGGCTGCGGATCCCCTTCACGAACTCATCAACAAGCTATCGGCGAGTGAAAAACGCTACTTCCGGCTGTACGTACGGCGGCAGGGGGGGCAATCGGAGCGGGAATACCTGAGCCTATTCGCCGCCCTGGAGCAGCAGTCGGTGTACGACGAGGCCGCCCTCGTGGCGGCCCTGCCCAATCCCACCTTTGCCAAAAACCTCTCTTCGGGTAAGCACTACCTCTACCAACTCCTGCTCAAAAGCCTCCGCGCCTACCACGCCGACCGCAACGCCCGTTTCCAGCTCTACGGCCTCCTCCAAGATATCCACCTTCTACTGGAAAAAAACCTCACGGACCAAGCCGCCAAACGGCTGCGCAAGGCCAAAAAATTGGCCGCCAAATACTTCTTCAACCTGCCCCACCTCGAACTCCTCCTCCTCGACCGCCAACTCATCCGCAGCTACCAAAACCGCCAAGCCGAAGTCCACATCGCCCGCAACCAGCGCGAATCCCAGGAGTGTCTCGAACAGGTGATCGGACATTTCGACATCCTCAAACTCTACGACCAAACCTTCCTCGCCATCCGCAACCGCATGCACCTCGAAGATTCCGAAGGGACCATCAGCGAATGGCTCACCGCGCACGCCACCGACTTCAAGACCAAGCGCCACACCTTCGAAACCCAGATGCTCTACCACCTCACCTGGACCAACTACTACCTGGCCGTCAAAGGAGAGATGCCACCGGCGCAGGGGCACATGAAGGCCATCCTCGACCTCTTCGAAGAAAACCCCCACCTAATTGACGAGTACAAATTGCGCTACCTCAACGTGGTCAACAATTACCTCAATATTTTTTACCTCCAAAAAGACTTTAGCCCCTTTCCCCACTATCTCGACCGGCTGGCCACCATCAAAGCCCGGAGCGAAAAAATTCGCATCCGCCTCTTCGAAATTCGCCAGGGCCTGCGCCTCATCGCCCTACTCGGCCAACGGCGGTATACCGATGCCCTCCACATCCTCCCCGAAATCATCGATGGCTTGGAGCAGTACGGCAAGAAGATGCAAATGGCTTTTCAGTTGGAATTCTGGCAAAACATCGCCCTGGTGTACTTTCACCTCGGACAATTGGAGAGCGCCCAGCAATGGCTACTCCAATGCATCCAAACCCAGCGCCAGGACGTCCGCCAGGATGTCCAACTCTTCTGCCGGATACTCGAACTCATCCTCCACTGGGAATGGGGCAATACCCCGCTGATCGAGTCGCGGGCGCGCTCCCTGCTGCGACTGCGCGACTCCAGCCCGGAGGCGCAGTACGCCCATATCCTAGCTCGGCATCTGCTGCGGGGGATGGGGCAAAATACCGCGGACCAGCGTCAGGTGCTCCGCGACCTGCGTGGTGACTTGGCACTGGCTCCACCGGGGGGTAATGGCTGGGAAGAGCTGCAGCACTGGTTGGAGCGTCACGGTGTTTAGTCCGCCCAGAGCAAGCGCACCGATGCCCCCACCTGTTTGGATACCGCGATCCGCCGGATCGTCTGCGGCCCATCGTCAAACATGTAGTAGATGGCCTCGCCGTAGTTGGCCTCCTCCCCGGTCCAGTAGAATCCGCACTGTCCCGCCAGTCGCAGCTGGGTTTGCTGTTCCCGACTTACCCAC